>NZ_JBTNCY010000013.1:0-97252 GCF_054511255.1 Arthrobacter monumenti
CAAAATCGACCCATCGAAGAACTACCAAAAAGCAATTTCCCGCCTGAACAGGTGACTCGTTAAAGACTAATGTCTCGGGACATCGTTCTACCGATGTCCCGAGACATTACAGGTAATTCCAGGCCACACCTGAACCCGATCCTGAACCGGTAGCCTTAAGGTATGAGTTCCGAACCAGAACGGCGTAACGTCACAATCCGCCGGGCACCGAAAATCATCCCGTTTTTGGTCATTGGTGCTCTTCTGGGACTCATAGCCGCCGGGATCATCGCGTTCACCGGCCCGGAAGGCGCGGATTTCAGCCGTGCAACGGTTCTGGGATTCTTCTCCGTCCTGTTGCTCATTCCCGGTCTGCTGCTGGGAGCCCTCGCTGCCCTGCTCTTCGACTGGATCAGCGTCCGCCGGAGCCGGAACGCCGTCGTCGAAAGCACCGAAGAGGAACGGGCCACGGAAAGCCTCTCCACCGACGACGAACCCGTCGATGAGGAGCAGGGCCCCGAACGCCCCCGCCCGTAACGCCTTCACCGGGTTAGAAAGCTGATGCCCAATCGTGAGACACTGGGAACGTGGCGCGCGGAGATGGAAAACTTACCCACGACTTATTACCCGGTGAAAAAGGCCCCCAGGATGCATGCGGGGTCTTTGGCGTATGGGCACCCGGAGAAGAAGTCGCAAAACTGGCTTACTACGGCCTCTATGCCTTGCAGCACCGCGGGCAGGAGTCCGCAGGCATAGCGACGAGCGACGGCTCCCGGATCAATGTCTACAAGGACATGGGCCTGGTTTCGCAGGTATTCAACGAGACGGTGCTGAACACGCTGCAGGGGCACATCGCCATCGGACACTGCCGCTATTCGACGACGGGCTCCTCCAACTGGGCCAACGCGCAGCCGACCCTCGGCGCCACCGCCGCCGGCACCGTGGCCCTGGCGCACAACGGAAACCTCACCAACTCCGCGGATCTCTACGATCTCGTGATCGAACGCCACGGAACTCCACGCAGCGGCGAAATGGCGCAGGGAAACACCTCCGATACTGCGCTCGTCACAGCACTGCTGGCCGGCGACGACGACCGTTCACTGGAGGCTACCGCGCTGGAAATTCTGCCCAAACTACAGGGCGCGTTCTGCTTCACCTTCATGGACGAGGGAACCCTCTACGCTGCCCGCGACCAGTATGGCGTGCGTCCCCTGGTCCTCGGCCGGCTCGACCGGGGCTGGGTGGTGGCCTCCGAGTCCTCCGCACTCGCCACCGTCGGTGCCAGCTTCATCCGCGAGATCGAGCCCGGCGAGTTCATCGCCATCGACGAGAACGGCGTCCGCACACAGCGATTCGCCGAGAAAACCCCCGCAGGCTGCGTCTTCGAGTACGTGTACCTTGCCCGGCCGGACGCTACGATCGCCGGCCGTTCGGTGTATGAATCCCGGGTGGAAATGGGACGGCAGCTCTCGCGGGAAAATGACGCGGACGCCGACGTCGTAATTCCGGTTCCCGAGTCCGGTACGCCTGCCGCTGTTGGTTTCGCCGAGGAATCAGGCATCCCGTTTGCCCACGGCTTCGTCAAGAACGCCTACGTCGGCCGTACCTTCATCCAGCCCAGCCAGACGCTGCGCCAGCTCGGCATCCGGCTCAAGCTGAATGCGCTCGAATCCGTCATCCGCGGCAAGCGGATCATCGTGGTGGATGACTCGATCGTACGCGGCAACACCCAGCGCGCCGTCGTGCGGATGCTCCGGGAAGCCGGTGCCGCCGAGGTGCATGTGAAAATCTCCTCCCCGCCGATCCGCTGGCCATGCTTCTACGGCATCGACTTTGCCTCCCGTGCGGAGCTGATCGCCAACGGCGCCGCCATCGACGAAATCGCCAAGTCCGTGGGTGCGGACAGTCTCGCCTACATCTCCGGCGACGGCATGATCGAAGCGACGATGCAGCCGCGCTCCACGCTGTGCACGGCCTGTTTCACCGGCGAATACCCAATCGAACTCCCTCCCGAAGAACGCCTGGGCAAGAATGTCCTGGAACGCGGTCCGAAGTCTGGCTGCGAGCCGGGTCCGGATTCGGAACTGAATTCCCTCCTTGAGGACACGGACAAGAACCGGAAAGAGCGAGTATGACCGAGTCCCCCCGACCTGCCTCGATCACCTATGCCGATTCCGGCGTCGATGTCGAGGCCGGTGACAAGGCCGTCGAGCTGATGAAGGAAGCGGTCAAGGCCACGCATGGACCCCAGGTTGTCGGCGGCGTCGGCGGGTTTGCCGGGCTCTACGACGTTTCCAAGCTGCTCACGTACCGGCAGCCTTTGCTGGCAACCTCCACCGACGGCGTCGGCACCAAGGTTGCCATCGCCCAGGCCATGGACGTGCACGACACCATCGGCTTTGACCTGGTCGGCATGGTCGTCGATGACATCGTGGTGGTCGGTGCCGAGCCGCTGTACATGACCGACTACATCGCCTGCGGCAAGGTGGTTCCAGAGCGGATCGCGGGTATCGTCCGCGGTATCGCCGCAGCCTGCGCCACCGCCGGAACTGCATTGGTCGGCGGGGAGACCGCGGAGCATCCCGGTCTGCTGGCCGAAAATGAGTACGACGTCGCCGGCGCCGCCACGGGCGTGGTGGAAGCCGATCGTCTGCTGGGGCCGGAGCGCGTGAAGGCAAGCGACGTCGTCATCGGACTGGCCTCGTCTGGGCTGCACTCCAACGGGTATTCTCTGGTCCGCCGGGTTATCAATGTCGCCGGCTGGACTCTTGACCGTCAGGTTTCCGACCTTGGCCGCACTCTTGGCGAGGAGCTCCTGGAGCCGACGCGGGTCTACGCCTCCGACTGCCTGGACCTCGCCCGGTATGAAGCCGCCGGAGTACACGGATTCAGCCACATTACCGGCGGCGGACTGGCGGCCAATCTGGCCCGCGTCCTGCCGTCCGGACTGGAGGCCACCGTGGACCGTTCCAGCTGGCAGCTGCCCGCCATCTTCCAGCTGGTTTCCGAACTGGGCCAGGTCCCGCTCGCGGATCTGGAGCGCACACTGAACCTCGGCGTCGGCATGGTTGCCATCGTCGACCCGTCCGGCGCAGACGCCGCCATCGCCCGCCTGACCGAACGCGGCATGCCCGCCTGGGTCATGGGCACGGTGGAGAAGACGGACACATCGCGGAGCACCGCCGGACCCGACTACACCCAGGGCGCCAAAGGCGTCGACGGCGGAGCGGTCCGGATGGTCAACAACTACGCCTGACCGGCCCGGTCCAGTGATCCACCCGGACTGAACTGGCCTTCGCGGGAATCACCTTCATGCAAACGAGACCGTAGTAGGTGCTCTTTCCAACTCTGGAAATAGCACCTACTGCGGTCTCGTTGCCTGGCGGGTCCAACTAAGCGGGCGCGTCCAACTAGCCGGGCGGGTCCAACTAGCCGGGCGCGTCCAACGGGCTAGGCGGCGGGTTCCTGCAGGATCCAGAAGACGGCCCCCTGCGGGTCGCTGAGCATTGCCATCCGGCCGATGCCCTCGACGTCGAACGGTTCAACGAGGACTTTCGCGCCTGACGCGCGCGCTGTGGCGATCCCGGCGTCCACGTCCGCAATCCCGAAGTAGACCTCCCACCGCGGCGTGGATTTCTCATCTTCCTGGTCGCGGAATCCCGCAACGTATTGGCCGCCGACCCGCAGCATCGTGAAGTTGCCATCCTCCATCGGAACTTCGGCCTTCTCGGCTCCCAGGACGTCGATGTAGAACGGCACCGCGTGCTCCCAGTTTCCGGCCGCAAGCTCATGCCAGACGAAGGAGCCAGGTTCATTGATCAGTTCCGCACCGGCCAGAGATTTGCCCTGCCAGAGCGTCAGCGGTGCACCGATCGAGTCTTCGATCAGCGCCATCCGGCCAAAGCCTTCCACGTCGTCGGCCCCCATCAGGACCCGGCCGCCGGCGGGGGCAACCTTTTCCACGACGGCATCGATGTCATCAACCGCGAAGTAGGTATTCCAAGCCGTGGTGATCCCGGCGTTGACGGCCTCTGTGGCCTGCGGAGCGATCGCGCCCACGGCAGAGCCGCCGACGGATGCCATGGAGTACACGTACTCGGGCGTCATCGGGTTGTCCTGATACTCCCAGCCGAAGAGTTCAGCGTAGAACCGCTTGGAAGCTTCCTGATCCGGTGATTGCAGGTCCACCCAGGCCGGTGCTCCCTGTGCGAACTTCTCGACTTTGGTCATTGCGCTCCTCTTCAGGTCTTTTGGAACAATCCAAACACGTTGTCTGCAGATTCGAAAGAGCGCGGCCATTGAGCCCCGCTTGCGGGGCAGCCACGCCCCGGTGAAGGCCACGATGGTTAAACACCTACTGCGGCACACCCCGGAAGTGGATGTACCGCAGTAGATATAAGTTCAGTGCCTGAACTTGTCAGCTTGAGACGCGCAACCGCCCGGAGCCCACAGAGGTCCGTGCTGATGAGGAGTCAGCCGATGCGGCGGGAAGGATCCCCGTCGTCGTCCTCATCGTCAAACTGATCCGCGTACTTGTCCTCATAGTCATCCCCGTCTTCTGAAAAACGGTCGGAATAACCATTCGAGGCGTGACGATTCGCACTGGCGAGCTCGCGCTGCAGTGCCGAATAGTCAGTGGACGGGCTGAAGTACTTAATGTCCCGTGCCTGCTTGGTAGCTTTTGCCTTTTGACGGCCGCGCCCCATGGCGTGACCCCCTCTGTACGTCGTTCCGGGTGCAGGCACTGGAGCAACCCAACGCGGCCCCCGGAGAATGTTCAATTTGTCGTATCTCTAGATTACATGCTTTCTTCGAAATCCGCGTCCTCGGGACCGGCCCCTCACGTTCAGTACGCGTAGAGCATAAGCGCTCGCTCAGACCGGCGCACCCCTGCAAGCCTTTGTCGATATTCGATAGAGTCATTCCAACGGGGTTTGCACCACCCCGGGGTCCGGAATCGCCGCAGCAGAGGGAGGGGTCTTCCATGAATGAAGCAGAAGACGCACAGTCGCACGATGCTGCCTTCGACGACGACGGTGTCATCGCGCCGGACCCGTCGGCTCCGGACCCCTCCGCTCCACCGGAGACCCTGATTGACGACGACGGACTCCTGACCGTCTCCCCCGATGAACTGGAGCTGCCTACTCCGACACTGGCCGAGCCTGTCATCAGCCCGGACGTCGCTGCGGAGGCGTCGCTTCACGAAGTCAATGCGGAGGCCGAGGCCGTAGAGCAGGAAGTGGAACAGGCCGGTACGTTGGCCGGCGGGCGGCTGTCAAAATCGGCCAGGGATAAAGAAGCCGTTTCGCAGAAAATCCAGGCCGCCGCCTCGAAGGCCCGGGCGGAAGTCACCGACGAGCAGGAACCATGAGCGAAAACAACGACGAGCGCGACCCAAAGGAGAATGAGTACCCCTCCTCTCCCGGGGCCGATGAGACGCCGCAGGAGCCGGCGAGCGGCGAAGCCTCGGACGCTCCCGAGCCTGAGGCCGAACCCCACTCCTATCCCTCCACTCCAGACGAAGACGGCAAGGACGAGAATAACGACGACGGCCACCGGGGTACCGGCGAAGGCCCGGGCGCCGCGAAGGCCTCCGAACCGCACCAACGCGACCACGGTGGAAGCCTCAACGCCCCACCGGCTCCCACCCGGCCGCCGGCAAGCGCCGGAACCATCCAGCCACCGCCCAATCCCGGAGCGGAACAGCCACCGTCCGAAGACTGGCCCGATGATCCACCTTCCTATCCGGGGACAGAGCGGCCATCAAGCCTCTGGGCGGATCACTCATCATCCGGTTCGAACACGAACCAGGAAGAGCACGTCACCTATCTGCCGCCCGCGGATTGGCAGGGAGCACCGTTCGGCCAGCAGCCGCCGACGCGTCCCCGCCGGAAATCGTCGAAGGCTCCCCTGCTCCTCGGAATCGGCATCGCTGCGGCCCTCGTCGTCGGCATCATCCTGCTCATCACGGCCCTGACCGGTACCCGGGACACTGGCGCGCAGCCCAACGCCGGCAGTAACGGAATTATCGCCGAGGACGTTTCACCGTTCGATTTCGAAGAGGGCCAGTGCTTCACGGAGTTCGCGGACGCGACCCAGCCAGCCACCGTCGTGACCTGTGAAACCCCGCACCAAGCCCAGCTGGTCAATACCTTCAGCTATGAGGACGACGCCGGGTTCCCAGGGGAAGATGCCCTCGCCGATCGTGCGAGCGAACTGTGCCGCAACACCGAGCTCTCCCAGGAAGCCAACCAGTACGAGGAACGGCTGCGGCAGCAAACGGCGTACCCCCAGCCCGAATCATGGGAGGCCGGGGATCGCCGGGTGGACTGCTTCATCCGCATTACCAGCGGCCAGATTACCGGCTCGCTAATCGATTAGCCGCCGGACCGCACCGGTTCTCCCGCGGTCACCGTCAGGGTATCCTCGGCGTCGTCCTTGTCGACCACGACCGTGGCGCCGTCCGGAATTTCACCGGCCAGGATGCCCCGGGCCAGCCGGTCGCCGATCTCGCGCTGCACCAGCCGGCGCAGCGGACGCGCCCCGTATGCCGGGTCATAACCGGTCAATGCCAGCCACTCCCGCGCTGCATCCGTCACATCCAGCGTGAGGCGGCGCTCCTGCAGCCGCACGGCCAGCGCCTGCACGGCGAGGTCGACTATCTGCGACAGCTCATCCAGGCTCAGGGCGTCGAACATGATGACGTCGTCGAGCCGGTTGAGGAATTCCGGTTTGAAGGAAGCATTCACCACATTCATCACGGCGTCGCGCTTCTCCCGGTCCTCGAGCTGCGGATCAACCAGGAACTGCGATCCGAGGTTGGAGGTCAGGACCAGGATGACGTTGCGGAAGTCCACGGTGCGGCCCTGGCCATCGGTGAGGCGGCCGTCGTCGAGCACCTGCAGCAGGATGTCGAACACCTCGGGATGCGCTTTTTCCACCTCGTCGAGCAGCACCACACTGTAAGGCCGGCGGCGGACAGACTCGGTCAGCTGGCCGCCCTCCTCGTAACCAACGTAGCCCGGAGGGGCACCAACCAGGCGGGAGACCGAATGCTTCTCCGAGTACTCGCTCATGTCGATCCGGACCATGGCCCGCTCGTCGTCGAAGAGGAAGTCAGCCAACGCCTTCGCCAGCTCGGTTTTGCCGACACCGGTCGGTCCGAGGAACAGGAACGAACCCGTGGGCCGGTCCGGGTCCGAAATTCCCGCCCGGGCACGGCGCACCGCATCCGAAACGGAGGCAACCGCCTTGGTCTGTCCGATCAACCGGGCGCCGAGCAACTGCTCCATCTGCAACAGTTTCCCGGTTTCGCCCTGCAGCATCCGCCCGGCTGGAATGCCGGTCCACGCGGAAATCACCTCGGCAATATCGTCCGCCGTCACGTCCTCGGACACCATCAGATCCAGGGGCTGGCCGACGTTTTCCTCCTGCTCCTGGGCAGTATTCAAATCGCGTTCGACGGCGGGAATCTCGCCATAGAGCAGCCGGGAGGCTATCTCCAGGTCGCCGTCGCGCTGGGCCTTGTCCGCCTGTGAGCGAAGCTCGTCCAGCTTCGCCTTCAAATCGCCGACCCGGTTCAGGCCGGCGCGCTCGGCTTCCCAACGTGCGGTCAGGGCGGCCAGCTGTTCCTTCCGGTCAGCCATGTCCGCACGCAATGACTCCAGCCGTTCAACCGAGGCCGGATCCGACTCCCCGCTCAACGCCAGCTCCTCCATCGTCAACCGGTCCACGGTGCGCTGCAGTTCGTCGATTTCCTCCGGTGCAGAGTCGATCTCCATCCGGAGCCGGGACGCTGCCTCGTCGACCAGGTCGATGGCCTTGTCCGGCAGCTGCCGGCCGCTGATGTACCGGTTGGACAGGGTTGCGGCCGCCACCAGAGCGGAGTCGGCGATCGCCACTTTGTGGTGCGCCTCGTACCGTTCCTTCAACCCGCGCAGGATGCCGATTGTGTCGGCCACGGAAGGTTCACCGACAAAGACCTGCTGGAAACGGCGCTCCAGCGCGGCATCCTTCTCGATCCGCTCACGGTATTCATCCAGCGTGGTCGCACCGATCAGCCGCAGTTCGCCGCGGGCCAGCATCGGCTTGAGCATATTGCCGGCGTCCATCGCGCCCTCGGAACCACCTGCGCCGACGACGGTATGCAGCTCATCGATGAACGTCACCACCTGGCCTGCGGCGCTCTTAATCTCCTCGAGCACAGCCTTGAGCCGCTCCTCGAACTCGCCGCGGTACTTCGCGCCGGCGACCATCGCCGATAGGTCGAGGCTGATCAGCGTCTTGCCGCGCAGCGATTCGGGAACGTCCCCCGCCACAATCCGCTGGGCCAGGCCTTCGACGACGGCGGTTTTGCCCACGCCGGGTTCGCCGATCAGCACTGGGTTGTTTTTGGTCCGCCGGCTGAGCACCTGGACCACGCGGCGGATTTCCGCGTCCCGGCCGATTACGGGATCGAGCTTGCCGGAGCGGGCGATCCCGGTCAGGTCGACGCCGAACTTCTCGAGGGCCTGGAAGGTGTTTTCCGGGTCCGGGGTGTCAACCTTGCGGTCACCACGAAGCCCCGGCAAGGCAGCCTTCAGTGCTTCGTGCCCCGCCCCCGCATCGCGCAACAGGCGTCCGACGGCGGTGTTGTCGGCGGCCAGCGCGAGCAGCAGGTGCTCGGTGGAGATGTAGGTGTCGCCCAACTGGTCCGCTTCCTGCTGCGCCATCTTGATGACCTGCAGGATTCCACGCGAGTATTCGGCCTGGGCCACGGAAGTACCGGACGAGGCCGGCAGCGCCTTGATGGCGGAACTGGCCTGTACGCTGACCACATCCGGATCCAGCCCGGCGGCCTTGAGCAGCGCGACAGCAACGCCCTCACGCTGGTCCATCAACGCTTTCAACAGATGGGCAGGCTCGACCTGCGGATTACCAGCCGTCGAGGCATTCATCGCCGCCGCGGACAAAGCCGCCTGGCTCTTCGTGGTGAATTTAGTATCCAAGCTGGACTCCCCTTACCGATCCTTCAATTCTTTCTGCATGCGCTCATACTACTAAGCTAACTTGAGTCTACTGCACTCAAGTATTGAAGTACAGTGCTGCATCGTTACCAAGAGCGCCCTAATTGAGGCCAAAGATTGTCTTTTCAAGCCTATGAAACGCGCCGTTGCCGCCCCATACTTGAAGGTACACAAAAATACCGGTCGAGCTCCGGCTCCTGACTGTCGATTGGACAGAAATGGTTGTTTTGGCCCGCTCTAAACAACCATTAGTGACCAATCGATGGAAGGAACAGCATGAATATCAGTAAAGGCGTTCTCAGTATTATTTTTGCGGCCGCTTTGGTGGGGGTTACTGGCTGTGGAGGTACCACAGAAGAGCCTGCTCCGGAGCCTGAATCGTCGTCGAGCGCGCCCGCCGGGGAGTCCCCGGCCGGGGAGCCGGAGGATGGTTCCGCCGAAGAGGTGGTGATCACCGTGGAGAACTTCGAATACATCGGTCCTGAATCCGTCAGTCCAGGCGCAACGATCACCATTATCAACAAGGACAGCGCACCGCACACGGTGACCTCCGAGGAGGACGGCGTCTTCGATGTCGTCTTCGAAGGCGGGGAAACCGTCACCTTCACCGCCCCTGAAGAGCCGGGCGAGTACCCCTATATCTGCACATACCATCCCAATATGGCAGGAACTCTGGTGGTGAAATGATGCGCACTCCAACAGCTGCCCGAAGCAGGAAGGCCCGCAGCCGGCACGCACCTATGATGCTCGTGCTGCGAATCGTCATCGCCGCCGCACTCGTGGTCGACGCCGTGGTCCATCTGCAATTGGCTCCCGGCTACCAGCAAGCAGCGCCCGGCGGTATCGGGCAGGGAACGCTGTTCGTGATCCAGTCGATCGTCGCGATCCTGATCGCGGTCTACGTCCTGGTCCGCGGCAGCAAGCTCTCCTACGCCCTTGCCGCGATGATCGCGTTCGCCGCGCTATTCGCCGTCATCCTTTACCGCTATGTGGATGTACCGGCGATCGGGCCCATGCCGGCGATGTACGAGCCGATCTGGTACTTCGAGAAGACTTTGACGGCGGTGGCCGAAGCAATCGCCGGCATTCTGGCCGTCATCGGTTTCACCATGGTGGGACGACGGCGGCGCTAAACGCTGGGAAGGCGGCGTAACTCCCGACGGCGGGGCAAACGACGGCGGCGCTAAAGAACCGCGAGCGCCACTCCGACGCCGACAAACAACGTTCCGAACGTGCGGTTCATGGCCCGTTGCCCGCGCTGGCTCTGCGTGAACCGTTGAAACTGGCGCGCGCAGGCGGCAAAGACGAACAGCATGATGGCGATGTCGACAACGACTACCGTCACACCGAGGACCGCGTATTGGGGCAGGAGCTCCTCGGCTGGGCGGATAAACTGCGGCATGAATGCCAGAAAGAAGACGATCGCTTTCGGATTGAGCAAATTCACCCAGAGACCGCGGACCAGAAGTGAGCGCGCACCCTCCTGGAGCCGCTCCAACACTTCCTCACCGCTTCGCGCGGGCACGCTCAGGAACTTCCGGACGCCGAGATAGATCAGATATGCAGCACCGGAATAGCGGATCACATCAAAGGCCACTGGTGAACTGGCGACCAGGAGTCCCAGCCCGGCCGCTACGATGGCGATATGGATCAGCAACGCCAACTGCTGCCCGAGGATTCCCCAGATGGAACGCCGGATTCCGACGTTGAGGGTGTTGCTCATCGTGTTGATGGCGCCGGCTCCGGGAGTCAGGCTGATCATCGATTGGGCGCCAAGAAGCGCCATCCAAACAGTGGGGTTCACCGGCCTAGTATAGGGGTCATCATCGCTGCACGGCGATGCCGTAGGCTCAACTGGTGTAGATCGCGTAATACGAAGTTGGAGGGCTGCGCATCGTGGGCATAATCAGGCGATTCATTACCGGTACGGCGGTGGCTGCGCTGGCGGCATCACTGACCAGTTGCGCCGACGACGGCCCGCCTCCCGAACCGGCCGCCGACAAACTCGCCACCGGTCTCTCCAAGCTGGATATATCCTCCGTTCCGTTTGCCCAGGCGTCCGGGGCCGCCCCCAACAAGGCTCTGCAGCGCATTACCGCCGGGATGGACCCGCTCGCCCCGGAAGTCACCGTCGCCGGCGTCGAAATCAATGAAGAGAACGACGACGCTGCGACCGCCGAACTCAAGTACACCTGGGACATCGAGGGGCCAAAGGATTGGTCCTATACCAGCAACGCGGAGATGACCCGTGGCGAAGAGGGCCAGTGGCTCGTCTCCTGGGCTCCCGACGTCGTCGTTCCCGAACTCAAACCCGGTGAAACCCTGGCCATGCGCTCCACGCCTGGCGAACGGGCACAGATCCTCGGCGCCGGCGGTGAAGTTCTGGTCACTGACCGCCCCGTGATCCGGATCGGTATCGACAAGAGCCGGATCGGGGCCGGCCAATTGGCTGATTCCGCCGCCGCCATCGCCAACCTGGTGGGGGTCGACGCCGGCAGTTACGTTTCACTGGTGGAGTCGGCCGGTGAGGCTGCGTTCGTCGAGGCGTTGACCATCCGCGACGATGCCGACCGGACCATCACGGACGGGGAAATCGATGCGATTGAAGGGGCGCGTGGGATCGAGGACACCATGTCCCTTGCACCGACGCGGGAGTTTGCGCGGCCGGTCCTCGGGACGGTCGGGCCGGCCACCGCAGAGTTGATCGAAGCCTCGGACGGGGCGTTGGAGGCCGGGGATGTCACTGGGTTGTCCGGTCTGCAGCAGATCCACGATGAGCAGCTCAGCGGCAAACCCGGAATCACCGTACTGGTCCAGCCGGCAACAGAACCCTCCGGGGAACAGGTTTCCGGGGAAGGCGCCGAAGCAGCTCCTGCGCAACCGAGAACGCTCTTCGAGACGCAGCCCAGGCCGGGCGACCCACTGAAAACGACGCTCAACCGGGAGCTGCAGGCGCTGGCCGAAGACGTGCTCACCGCCGAGGAGTCGGCGAGCGCGATCGTGGCGATCCAACCCTCCACCGGCGAAATACTGACAACGGCCACCGGACCGGGAAGCAATGGTTTGGCGACGGGGATGCTCGGGCAGTATCCGCCCGGTTCCACTTTCAAGGTCGCCACGTCGCTGGGTTTGATCCGGCAGGGCATGACTCCGCAGTCCACCGTTTCCTGCACGGAAAACGTCACCGTCGACGGCGCCCAGTACAGCAACGCGCCGACCTATCCGCAGAGCGCTCTGGGCCAGATCCCGCTGAAGCAAGCGATCGAGCATTCCTGCAATACGGCCTTTCTCGCCGAGAGCGACACGCTGCCGCAGGGCGAACTTGCGGATGCGGCGGCGGCGCTGGGAATCGGCGTCGAAACCGAGCTGGGCTTTCCTGCCTTCCTCGGCAATGTTCCCACCGAGGCGGAGGGCACGGCCCATGCCGCGTCGATGATCGGCCAGGGCCAGGTGCTGGTTTCCCCGCTGGCGCTGGCCACGATGGGTGCTTCCGTCGGCGAGGGCGACAGGGTTACCCCGAAACTACTGGCCAGCGGCCCGGGCGCGGACGCCGGTCCGGATTCCGGTTCGGAATCCACCGGCGGAACAGGCGGCGGCGCGTCCGCCTCCCCGGAGGAAGGCAGTGCGGAGGCGGCCACCGACGTCAAACCCGTCACCGAAGAAGAGGCAGCCATGCTGCGTGACATGATGCGCGCCGTGGTGACCGAAGGCGGCGCCTCCATGCTGCTGGATATTCCCGGCGAACCCGTCATCGCCAAGACCGGTACCGCGGAATTTGGAACCGAAACACCCCCGCGTACGCATGCCTGGATGGTGGCGGTCCAGGGCGACCTGGCCGTTGCCGTGTTCGTGGAGGAAGGCGAGTATGGTTCCACCTCCGGCGGTCCATTGATGGAGGCGTTCCTCGCCGGTGCCGCGGACATCGTCGGCAAACCATGACGTGGCGGGCAGCCGCTTCCTGCGCATGAACACCTCCGACGCGCCACGGACGCGCACCTCAGACCCGCCGCAGCCGCACATCTCAGCCGCGCCGCACACCTCAGTGGCACCGCAGCCGCACACCATCCGCACGGTGGACAATGCCGGCGCGCGGCTGGCCGTTTTCGAATACGGTGCGCGGGCGGACAGCGACCGTCCGGTGCTCCTGCTCGTGCACGGCTTTCCGGACGACCACCGGGTCTTTGAGCCGCTGATCGCCGAACTCGGGGACGAGTACCGGATCCTGGCCTACGACACCCGCAACGCGGGCCAATCCACTACTGCCGACGCCCGGTTGGACCGGTTCCGGATGCAGCGGCTTGTGGAGGACATGTTCGCCGTGATCGCCTCCGCCAATGCCGGACCTGTGCACGTCTTCGGCCACGACTGGGGTTCAATCCAGGCCTGGCACGCATCCGAACACCCTTCGGCCACTCGCTATCTTGCCTCCCTGATGTCGGTCTCAGGGCCTAACCTGAACCACCTGCGGCAGTGGATCAGGCTGCGCCGGCGCCGGCCCTCCGCCTGGCCGGTCCTTGTACGGCAAATGACCCGTTCCTGGTACGTATCGCTGTTCCAAGTGCCGGTGCTGCCCGAATTGCTCTGGAAACTTTCGCCCCGCAAAACCCACCCGGTTATCCGCGGCCGCACCGTCACCCGGGAGTTCATCCTTGGGCTGGCACTGTACCGGGCGAACATCCTTCCCTACATGGCACGTGGGCCGCAGCCGCGCTGCCAAGTGCCGGCCGCCGTCGTCGTACCCCTGCGCGACGTCGCCCTATTGCCCGCTTTGGTCGACGGCGTCGGCCAGTGGGTACCGCGTTTCCAGCGGATGGAGGTCGACGCCGGACACTGGTGGCCGTTCACGCATCCCCGGGACTGCGCCGCCCGGATCCGGAACTGGACCGCGCTGTGGGACAGAACCGGCCCGGACTATGAGTAAGGCTGAGCCGGCCTTGGAGGAGACGGCATGACGACGAAGCTGGTCATCATGGCGGACACCCATCTGCCTAAACGGGCGAAAATTCTACCTGCCGGACTATGGCAGGCAGTGGACGCGGCCGACGTCGTCATCCATGCCGGGGACTGGGTGGAAGCCGCGCTCCTCGACGAACTGGCAAAGCGGTCCAAACGGTTGATCGCCTGCTATGGGAACAACGACGGTCCGGAATTCCACGACCGGTTACCCCTGATCGCGGAGACCGGAATCGAGGACCTCCGGCTGGCTGTCATTCACGAAACGGGCGCCAAGCAGGGACGCGAGGCGCGGATGGATAAGCAATTCCCCGGGGTGGACGTTGTGGTGTTCGGCCACAGCCACATCCCATGGGACACAATCACGCCGAACGGCCTGCGCCTGCTCAACCCCGGCTCCCCGACCGACCGCCGGCGCCAGCCGCACTGCACCTATATGACTGCCACGGTCGACGGCGGCAACCTCACCGTGGAGCTGCACCGCCTGTAGGCTCGGCGCAATCGCGGCAGTCCAGCCCACTATTCAGCTACCCAAAGTGGGCCCTGCCTGTTCTGGCCCACTGGGAGCAGTCGAATAGTGGGCTGGCCGACACGTAAGTTATTCGCGGCCCTGGGATACCCAGTTCGGGTCCGCGGACCGTTCGCCGACCGCCATCGCCGCCGCTGAGGCCAGTTCGGCCAGGTGTGCATCCGTCAGAACGGTGGAAAGCGCGCCGATGTTTTCCTCGATCCGGGCAGGCTTGCGCGTCCCCGGAATCGGCACCACCCCAAGCCCGAACCGCTCCCCCTGCACCAGCAGCCAGGCCAAGGCGACCTGTGCCGGCGTCGCACCCACATCGGCCGCAACGGATTGGACAACTTCCACCACGCGCGAATTCGCGTCCACGGCCCCGGTGGCGAACCTCGGAATGTTGTGCCGGAAGTCGTTCTTGCCCAGGCTTGCGGCGCTCACCGTCCCAGTCAGGAAACCGCGGCCCAGCGGCGAGTACGGCACAAACCCGACGCCAAGTCCGGCCGCGGCGGGCACGACGTGCTGCTCGACATCCCGGCTCCAGATTGACCATTCGCTCTGCACCGCCGCTATCGGATGCACCGCGTGAGCGGCCCGCAACTCGTCGGCCGTGACCTCCGACAGACCCAGGTGCCGGACCTTGCCCTCAGTCACGAGCCGGGACATCGCCCCGACGGTCTCCTCGATCGGCACGGTCAGGTCACGGCGGTGCAGGTAGTAAAGGTCGATGACGTCAGTTCCGAGCCGCCGCAGGCTTGCCTCGGCGGATTCGCGGACATAGCCGGCGTCGCCGCGGGTGCCGGTGTAGCCCTCCGCAGGCGTGCCCATGATGCCGAACTTGGTCGCTATCGTGACCTCGTCCCGGCGGTTCGCCAGCATCCGGCCGATCAATTCCTCATTGCTGCCGCCGCCGTAGACGTTTGCCGTGTCGATGAAACTGACACCGGCGTCGACCGCGTAATTCAACGTGGCAAGCGCCTCCGAGGGCTCGACCTCGCCGTAAACGGGGGTCAATGCCATGCCGCCGAGTCCAAGACCGCTGACGCTCAGCCCATCGCCGAGAGCTGTATGCGATAGTTCCATTTCCTGCCCCTTCCGATGTATCAAGGCGCCGCACTCCGTGGCGTGAATGATACCGATTCTGCGCGCGTGTATTAGAAAGAGAGTATGCCCGGATCCATGCCTTCGTTGCCACACGGCCAGAAGTCTCCTGGCCGTGCCGGGCTACATAGTACGGCGTTCAGGTTGCTTCTGGCCGCCACCATCACCTGCTTCTCCGGTTACACCCTGCTGCTTGCGACGGTTCCGCTCTGGGCAACGCGCGGAGGGGCCGGGGAATTCGGAGCCGGAGCCACCACGGCTTCGTTTATGCTTACAACGGTCCTGACCCAGGTCGCCATGCCTTGGCTGCTGGCTCACGGTGGCTATCGCTGGACTTTCGCGGCCGGAGCTCTCCTGCTCGGACTTCCCACTCCCCTGCTGCTGCTCAGTGCCGACCTTGTTCCGGTGATCGCCATTTCCGCGGTGCGGGGAATCGGGTTCGGGATGGTGACGGTCGTCGGCGCCGCATTGTCTGCACGACTTGTGCCGGCCCAACACTTGGGCCGTGCCGCCGCGTATTACGGAGTCGCGGTGGGGATTCCCAACCTGGTCCTCCTTTCCCTCGGTGTCTGGATGGCGCTTAACCTGGGCTTCGACGTCGTCTTCTGGATCGCCACCCTCACGCCGCTGATCGGCGCAGTTGCAGCCGCGGCGCTCTGGCACGCCGGCGGTGACGGAGCGCAGGCCGGCGGTGACGGAGCGCAGGCCGGAGCCCAAACCGGGGTGCCGGACGGAGCGACGCAGAAGCCCACCCCACGGACCTCCACCGCCGCCGTCTGGCTGGCATTGATCGCACCGCTGCTCATCATGTTGGCCCTCGCCCTCGCCTCAAGCGCCATCGTCACCTTCCTCGCCATCCCGCTCAGCTCGGTGCCACTGCTGGCGACGACGGCGCTGCTCGGCTATGGCGCATTGACCGTGGCGGGGCGGTGGGTCGCCGGCAACGTCAGCGACAGGTCCGGGCGCCCGGTCCTGATCCTGCCCAGCATCATCACGGCCGCGGCCGGCATGGTCCTGGTTGCGGCAGCCCTCTGGTCGGCGACTGCCAGTTGGTCCGGTCCCGGAGTCCTGGGCGCAATCCTCATCGTGCTCGGCTCGACCATGTTCGGGGCCGCTTTCGGAGCAGCGCAAAACGACACCGTCGTGGCCATGTTCCGCCGCGCCGGTCCGGAAGGCTATGGCACTGCCAGCTCAGTGTGGAACATCGGTTACGACGCCGGCACTGGAGCCGGCGCCCTGGGCTTGGGTATCATCGCGCAAACGCTGGGTTACGGCCCCGCCTTCGCTGTTACCGCCGTCGCTGTCGCCGCCTGCCTTCCGGCCGCAACCCGCCTCAGCCGAAGCCCGCGCACGCAGACCCGGTCCGCCGTCGTAGACTGAGCAATATTTTTCCATCAGATCCTGCAGACCGGAGCACGGGCACATGACCGAAGAACGCCGTCGCGAACTGGGAGACAGTAATGAGCCCGTCGAAGACGAATTGGCCCGCTCGTTCGACGTGATCGTGCGCGAAGGCGCCGAACGGCTCGAGCGTACATTCCGCGGTATGTTCATTACCGGTTTCTTCGGCGGTTTGGAGATCGGTGTTGGAGTGATGGCTTATCTGGCTGTCCTGCATGAGACGCATAATCACCTTCTGGCGGGTTTGGCATTCAGCATCGGTCTCATTGCGCTGCTGTTGGCCAAAAGTGAGTTGTTCACCGAAGACTTCCTGGTACCCATCACCGCAGTCGCGGCCCGGGCAGCCAGCGTTCCACAGCTGCTCAAGCTCTGGAGCGGAACCCTCGCGGCCAACCTGCTGGGGGGCTGGATCTTCATGTGGATCGTGATGCAGGCATTCCCGGAGTGGACCGGAACCATCACTACCTCCGCCAAGCATTTCATCGACGCACCGTTCGACCTGCAGACAATCTGCCTGGCGATCCTGGGCGGCAGCACGATCACGCTGATGACCCGGATGCAGCACGGCACTGAGTCGGTTCCGGCCAAGATCGTCGCGGCGGTCGCCGGCGGACTGCTGCTGTCCGGGCTCCAGCTGTTCCACTCAATCCTGGACTCGCTGCTGATCTTCGGCGCCATCCAGGCCGGGGCGGACATCGGCTACCTGCAGTGGCTGGGATGGTTCGGCTATACCCTGCTGTTCAACATCCTTGGCGGACTGCTGCTGGTAACCTCGCTGCGTTTGGTCCGGACCAAAGAACTGATCCAGAAACGACGCCGGGAATCACCCCGGAATCCGGACGCTCCGCACGGTGAAAAACACGAACGCGGCGAATGAGACCCGCGCCTAGCGGCGGATTGGCTGCACAAACGGGCGCGACGTCGGCACGATTTCCTTGCCAAGCGGCATCAGCGACACGGGGATCATCTTGATGTTGGCGATTGCCAGCGGGATGCCGATAATCGTGATCGCCTGGGCAACCGCCGTCACGACGTGGCCGATCGCGATCCAGATTCCGGCCACGACGACCCAAACAATGTTGCCGAGCGTGGACATAAAGTAGGTCCGCCCGCCGCGGTCGACGACGGTCCGGCCGAAGGGCCACAGGGCGTAGGCGCCAACCCGGAATGAGGCGATGCCAAACGGAATGGTGACGATAAGCACGCAGCAGATCACGCCGGCCAGGAAGTATCCCAGTGCCAACCAGATGCCGCCAAGCAGAAGCCAGATGATGTTCAGAATCGCGTTCATGCTTCCATTCTCTCCGATGAGTTGCGGGCCCGGCTATCGGGGTAATCCCCCAGCGACCACTGAAAGTGCTGGCGGTGTGGGTCGCTCTTCGACACAATGGACAGGTGACTGACTATTCAGAGCGTCCGACTTGGTATGTCAACGCCGCTGCCCGCGAATTCAGGACCGAACCCGCGCCGGCCGAGGTCCTCGATTTCCACCGCAGCCTGCCTGGTTACGAGGTGACCGCGCTGCGGGAATCACCCGGACTGGCCGACAGTCTCGGCGTCGGTCAAGTGTTCGTGAAGGAAGAAGCCCGGCGATTCGGCCTTCCGGCCTTCAAAATGGTCGGTGCCTCCTGGGCCATCCACAAAGCATTGGCGGAGCGGACTGAAGACCCCGACTTCGACTGGACCTTCGAGGATCTGGCGGAACGCTTCGGCGGTTCCGGTGGCCTCAAACTGGTGTGCGCAACGGACGGCAACCACGGCCGCGCCGTCGCCCACACCGCCAAGCTGCTCGATCTTGCAGCGCACGTATTCGTCCCGGCCGAAATCGGCCAGCGGGCCAAGGAAGGCATCCTCAGCGAAGGCGCGGAACTCACAGAGGTCAATGCTCCCTACGATGATGTGGTCATCCAGGCTACTGCGGCGGCGGATTCCGACCCGGACGCGATGATGGTCCAGGACACCGCCTGGGAGGGCTATGAGCGGATTCCCGGATGGATCGTCGAGGGGTATTCGACCATTTTCCGGGAACTGGATGCGCAGCTTGCGGAGGCCGGGCTTGAAGGTCCTGACGTCGTCGTAACGCCATGCGGGGTCGGTTCGCTGATCCAGGCTACGGCGGCGCATTACCGCGGCAACGACCGGGACTCAACCACGGTCCAACCTTCGCTGCTGAGCGTCGAACCGGTGGAAGCGGCCTGCCTGCTGGAGTCCCTGAAAGCAAACCGTCCGGTCGCGGTCCAGACCGGGCGCACCCGGATGGCGGGGCTCAATTGCGGCAAGGTTTCCACCATCGCCTGGCCCGTCCTGCACGGTGGCATTGACGCAGCCGTATCGATTACCGAGGACGAGGATCTGGCGGCCGTCGAGGAGCTTGAGGGCCTGGGCATCGATTCCGGACCGTGTGGCGCGGCCTCTCTGGCCGGGCTGGAGACCGCGTTCGCCGATCCGGCAGTCCGGGAAGGCATGGGCGTCACTGCGCAATCCGTCGTCGTTCTGCTCAGCACGGAAAGCCGCGAAGCCAACCCCGTCGAAGGCTGACGGACGCAAAACTGCCCGGGCCCGCCATCGACGGCGGCCCTGTCCAGCATGAACGCGGGGATAACGCGACGGTTCGTTCGGCTCAGGAGTAGAACTCCCGCGAATGAGCACAGAATGGACGGTTTTGGCCGGTTTCTACTCCCGGCGCGAACATTCCTACTCAAACCAGCCATTATTCACGGCGCAAAACTGCCCGGGCCCGCTCGTGAAGAGCAGACCCGGGCAGTTTTATACGCATGGCGGGCTGAACCCGGGCGACTGTGCCTTAGCTGGCGCGGCGCGCGTTGGAAGCCGGTGCGCTGGCCCGGCGCGAACCGGAACGCTTACCGGCCGACGGACGCCCGGTGCCGGCTGGAGCCTGGCCGCGGTTGCCCGGATTGTGTGCGCTGGACGCGTTCGCCCGGCCTCCGGAATTGGCAGGCTTCGATCCGCCCTGGCGTGCTCCGCCGGAACCACCGGGGCTCACGACGTGTCCGCGCTCGGCAGACCGCTGGCCGCCGGAACTTGTCCGCTCGCCCGCAGTACGGCCGGAACGCTCGCCCGCAGGACGCCCGGACCGGTTGCCTCGTGCGCCGCCACTGCGGCCACCGCTTCCCGCCTCGGGAGCGACCTTGCCGCGTCCGCCGGAACCACCACGGCCGCCGGCACGCCGGGCGCGCTTGCGCTCGGCATTGGCCCCCGTGGACTGTCCGGAGTACTTCTGTACGCTCTGCGCAGCAAGTTCGCGGGCACGGACGGCGGGGTCGACCGTTTCAGCCTTCTCCCCCACCAGCTTGCCGACCAGGGGCGAGTTCGGCGTGACGTTCTCAAACGCCACGTCCACTCCGGCCGCCTTCATCAGCTTCTTCACATCGTTCTTCTGCTCCGGCAGCGTCAGTGTGACAACGACGCCGTCGGACCCGGCACGCGCGGTCCGGCCGGAACGGTGCAGGTAGGCCTTGTGCTCGGTGGGCGGGTCCACGTGGATGACGAGCTCGACGTCGTCCACGTGCACACCGCGGGCTGCGACGTCGGTGGCAACCAGAACGCGGACGTCACCGCTGGAGAACTCGGCCAAGTTCCGGTCACGGGCGTTCTGTGAGAGGTTGCCGTGCAGGTCGACCGCCGGAATACCGGCCGTCGTGAGCTGCTTGGCCATCTTGCGGGCCTGGTGCTTGGTCCGCATGAACAGCAGCCTGCGGCCCTTGCCGGCGGCGAGCTCCTGGATCAGCTTCTTCTTCTCGGTCTGGTCCCGGATCATCAGCACGTGGTGCTCCATCGTGGTGACCGCTGCCTGCGGGTCGTCGACGGAGTGCGTCAGCTGGTTGGACAGGTAGCGCGCAACGATCTTGTCGACGCCGTTATCCAGTGTGGCCGAGAAGAGCATCCGCTGGCCCTGGGCAGGGGTCTTGTCCAGCAGGCGCTTCACCACCGGCAGGAAGCCGAGGTCCGCCATGTGGTCGGCCTCGTCCAGCACGGTGATCTCAACCGACTCAAGAGTAATGATCTTCTGGTTCATCAGGTCTTCGAGCCGGCCGGGGCAGGCAATGACAATGTCGACGCCGGCACGCAGCGCCTTTTCCTGGCGCTGCTGGGAGACGCCGCCATAAATCACCGTCGTCGTCAGGCCAAGCTCATTGGCCAGCGGCTCAATTGTCTTGTTGATCTGTGTTGCCAGCTCGCGCGTCGGCGCCAGGACCAGGCCGAGCGGTCGGCCGGGCTTGCGGCGGTAGGCCGCTTCGGCGTCGGCCAGGCGGGATACCAGCGGCAGCGCAAAGGCGAGGGTTTTACCCGATCCGGTGCGGCCGCGGCCCAGGACATCGCGTCCGCCGAGGGTGTCCGGCAGGGTCTTGACCTGGATGGGAAAGGGCTCCTCGATGCCTTGTCCGGCAAGAAGGGCGTTCAGCGGCTTGGGCACACCAAGGGCAGAGAAAGTAGTCATGAAATGCAAAAGTCTTTCGGTCGTTGTCCCGTCGCTGCCGGTTGGCGCGCGGGTCCGCCGAAGAAATATGAAGAGTCGCACCCGGCATATCTATCAATGCGTTTCCAATGGCATATTCGACTGGGATCAGCCAACCATGAGGAACTTCCGCGGGGTGGAGCACAGCGCTGGGGCGCTGAAATCGCTAAGGATTGTCGTCAGATTCATCGACGCAGGTCCGCATTGCTGCGGAACAAGTATCCCGAGTCTATCAGTGCCTGGCGGCCTGCCCGCATTTGGAGACGCGCATCACAGCGGGACCAGCGGCTATTCTGGAGGGCGATGAGTACTGAACCAATGCCCGACGACGATACGCCCCGGGGCAATCCGCAGCCCAACTTCCGCACCAAGCCTGTCTCTTTCGTGCGCCGCGGTGCCCGGCTCAGCGCTGGCCGGCAGAAGGCGTGGGATACCTACCGGGACGAGTTCGTGATCGACGTGCCGCGGCATATCGCTGATACGTCGGTCGATCCGGATTACGTGTTCGACGCCGGGACAGCCTTTGGCCGCGAAGCTCCCCTGATTGTGGAGATTGGCCCGGGCGTCGGCGAAGCCGTCGTCGAAGCCGCCAAGGAGCATCCGGAGCAGAATTTCCTCGCCATCGAGGTTTACACACCGGGCATCGCCCAGACCCTGATGCAGATTGGCCGGCACGGGCTCAACAACATCCGCCTGATCCAGGCAAACGCGCCGGAGGTCCTGGAGACGACCCTGCCGCGCGAATCGGTTGATGAACTCTGGGTGTTCTTCCCTGATCCGTGGCACAAGGCCAGGCACCATAAGCGGCGTATGGTCTCACCCCATTTTGCCGAACTGGCCGCGCGGGTGCTGAAGCCCGGCGGGCTGTGGCGGCTGGCTACAGACTGGGCCGACTATGCGGAGGTCATGCGCGAGGTGGGCGACGGCGCCGGAGGTTTCACGAATGTGCACGCCGGCGAACGAACCAGTGCCGAAGACCCGGCCGGCGGGTGGGCGCCGCGCTTCGAAGGCCGGGCCTTGACCGGTTTTGAAAAGAAAGCTGGCGAAGCCGGCCGGAACATCCACGACCTGACCTACAGGCGGACCTCCGGCCCCGGAGCCTGATCAGCGGCGTCAATATCGACCGTCACTGAGGCGACCTGTCCCTGCCCGGCGCCGCCGACGCTCACGCCCGCTATCTGCTCCGGCTTCGTTGACGTTGCCCCGGTCAATCGGACGACACCACCATCAGTGGCGCTCCAGGTTGCGACTTCTTCGACCGCTCCATCGCTGTTGGTGATCCATAAGGTCAATTCACCGCTGGTTGGCAGGTCCTCGCCGTCGAGCACAATCTCTGTGCCCCATTGCTTGTGCACCAGGTTGACTTCGACGACGGCGCCGGATTCGCCCGACATCGTGAACTGGTCCACGGTCTGCTCCGGCGTGTTGACGATCGGGCCGAGCATGATTCCCACTGCAAAGAAGGCCGCGGCCGCCGCAGCGACCAGGATGCCCGCCCGCCGTCGTTCCTGCCTCCGGCGCCGCGCAATCTTGTCCATCAAGCCGACGACGGCACGCATCTCGTGTTCTCCCCGCGCCTGCTTGCTGCCGGTGTTCAGGGTGGAGTCCGCCTCGGTGGAGTCCAGCGTATCCAGCAGGGCAGGCAGCCGATTGAGATTCTCATATTCAACCCGGCAGTCGGTGCACTCCCTGAGATGGTCCTCCAGCACCTCCCGTTCCGTGGGCTCGAGACCGCCCAGGACATAGACGCCGATCGATTGTTGGATGTCGTCATGGTCAGGTTTCATGACTTCACCCCCATACCGCTTAACGCTTCCCGCAACTCCCGGAGTCCATAGTAAGCACGGGACTTTACCGTTCCGACAGGGATTTGCAGCAGCTCCGCGGTCTGCGCAACGGTGAGGCCCCGGTAGTGCAGCGCGACAATTACGCCCCGGTGTTCAGGACTCAAACTGCCCAGCGCTTCCTCCACTGTCAGCTTCAAAAGGAGCTGGTCGACGCCGTCGCCGTAAGAACTGTCGTCAAGGTGGTCCGGTCCTGCTTCCACCGGCCGGTGCGTGCGGCGGCGGTAGTTGTCGATGATGACGTTGCGTGCGGTCCGGAAGAGGTATCCGCGCATATTCGTCGTCTGTTCAGGGGCATGCTGCCAGACCCGCAGAATTGACTCCTGGACAATGTCTTCGGCCTGGTCGGGATTCGATGTCGCCGAAGCCGCAAAGCGCCGAAGCGCCGGGCCATGCTCCCGGTATAAGCGCATAACCGCCTCACTGTCCATGGACATTAGGCCGTCCTCGCCCCCAAACCGCACTGTCCGCGGCCGGTACCTATTACGACGTGCGCACGCTCCGGCAGGTTCATCACAATTTTCGGCTCCTCGTTGAACCATTCTGCACTGAAATAGCGTCTCGATAAATAGTGACGGCAATTCGTTCGCCACTGCCACATTAAGCATTGGACTTTCCGGGAGGAACCGGTCATGAAAAACCTATGGACTACAAGTTGGGCAGTTGGCGCGGCGGCGTTGCTGGCACTGACTGCTTGTGGAGGGACAGCGGATGATGCAGGAGCCCCTGCGGAGTCGGAAGCTGCACAAACGGAATCGGCAGATACAGGCGGAGGTGGTGACACCGAGGAAAGCCCGGCCGCTGCTGCCGCAGCCCTGATGACCGCCGAAAGCCCGGTGGGCGAGATCGTCGTCGACGGCGAAGGCATGGCCGTCTATTACTTCGATCAGGACGTACCCAACTCCGGCGAAAGCACCTGCACCGGCGACTGCCTCGTCGCCTGGCCACCGGTCATCGTCGACAGCGAAACACCCGAAGTCGACGGCGTCACCGGCGAAGTAGGCACCATCGAAACACCCGACGGCGAGCTCCAGGCCACCATCGACGGCCTGCCGATCTACTACTACGTAGACGACAAGGAAGCCGGCGACATCACCGGCCAGGCAGTCGGCGACGTCTGGTGGCTCGTCGCCCCGAACGGAGACAAAATCACCGACACACCGTCAGCCGCGTCCGGCGCAGCCCTGATGACGGCCGACAGCCCGGTGGGCGAGATCGTCGTCGACGGCGAAGGCATGGCCGTCTACTACTTCGACAACGACGAACCCAACTCCGGCGAAAGCACCTGCACCGGCGACTGCCTCGTCGCCTGGCCACCGGTCATCGTCGACAGCGAAACACCCGAAGTCGACGGCGTCACCGGCGAAGTAGGCACCATCGAAACACCCGACGGCGAGCTCCAGGCCACCATCGACGGCCTGCCGATCTACTACTACGTAGACGACAAGGAAGCCGGCGACATCACCGGCCAGGCAGTCGGCGACGTCTGGTGGCTCGTCGCCCCGAACGGAGACAAGATCACCGACACACCGTAACCGGCCAGGCCGGCTCCATCCCCCGGCGTTCCGCCGTCGACGTCCTGCAATACCCAGTTTGCAGGATGGAGGCGGCGGAACGCCGGCATGTGCGGCAGGTCATCGTTGGTGTTGATACGTTGTTTCATCGGTGGCGTGGAGAAGAAGCAGGCGCCAACATTCAATGTTCCTGGCGCCAACAATCAGTCATCGTCGCCTTCCGGGTCTTCATCCTGCCCGCTGTCCTGCGGGTCGTCATCCTGCCCGCTGTCCTGCCGCTCGATCATTTCCCCAGGTGGGTTCGGGAAACCAGAGGTCGGATACAGGTCCGCGACTTTAGTCATGTAAGCGGACCACGCCTCGCCGGCGTAGGTGGCACCGTCGACGTAGTCCAGAGTCGTGCCGTTCCCCAAGAACCGAAGGCCGTTGAGGGAACGGTTCTTGTCCGGGTTACCGACCCAGGATGCGGTGGAGAGGCCGCGGGTGTACCCGACGGTCCAGGTTTGGACTGAATCGTTTGTGGTGCCCGTCTTCAATGCGGCAGGGACTTCCGGATTTAGCTCGAATCCAGAACCGCGCTCGATAACTTCCTGCAGGGCGTAGTTGACGCCCTGCGCCACTTCTCTATCCACCCTTCGCTCACAATCCTGCCGGGGGATGTCCAGTTTTTCCCCATTGCGGTCGGTGACGGAGAGAATTGCGTATGGCTGGCAGTAAGTTCCTCCGGACGAGAAAGTGGCGAAGGATGAGGCCATGGACAACGGACTGACGGAGTAGCTGCCGCCGCCGATAAGGGATGAGATCAGCAGATTGTTGATATCTTCGCCGGTCCGTCCATCGTGCAGTCCGGTTGCATTGGCCATGTCGGCAATATCGCAAAGATCCAGTTCCGCGGCCGATGCCATCGTTGCCGTATTGATCGACTGTACGATGCCATCCAGCACGGACATTCTTTCGTAGAAGCCTCTGGAGAAGTTGCTGAGCAGAAAGGTCTCTTCGAGGGGATCGTCCGGGTCGTAATGCCCGAAGTAGTCCTCTCCGGGCACGCAGCCCGCCTCCCAGGGGAAGTCCCTTTCGTAGCGCCGTTGGGAAGCATCCACTGTGTCACCCAGGGAACGCCCATCGTCGAGCCAGGCAGCCAAGGTGTAGGGCTTATACGCCGATCCGAGTTGGTAGCCGCCGGTGCCGCCCATATTGGCGTCGGCGTTGAAGTTGAAGCTATTGCTCCACTGACCCTTGGGTGCGGCCAATTGGGTGTTCTGGGCCATCGCCAGGATCTTGCCCGTGCCCGGCTCAACTGTGACCATCGAGGCGCCGATCCTATCGGGGTTGGCTGCCGGAGGTGCAGTGTCCTCGACCTCGTCCTGGGCGACCTTCTGCAGCCTGGGATCCAGCGTCGTCTGGATGGTCAGCCCCCCGCGGCGCAGCAGTTTCTCCCTGTCTTCAAAGTAATTGCTCCGGGCGATCCGCATCTGCTCAGCCTTCTCAGGCTCATTCTCAAGCATGTCCGCAGGAGGAGCAGGCGGGGCCCCGTGCGACACGAACACGTGCTCGACATAGTCGCAAAAGTACTGGGCCACATTCGCCGCGACGCAGCCATTCCTGACCGGGCTCACCTTAAGGCCAAGGTCCGTCGCGGCAGCCTCGTCGTGCTCTCCTTGAGTGACTTTTCCTTGCTGGAGCATGGCGTTCAGCACTACGTCGCGCCGCTCCTTGGCGATATCCGGGTTGAGCGTCGGATCGTAAAGACTCGGTCCGCGAACCATGCCCGCCAGCATGGCTGACTGTTGCAGGTTCAACTCGGAGGCTGGGATGCCGTAGAAGTATTGGGCGGCGGCCTCGACACCATAGGCGTTTGGATTGAAGAAGACGATGTTGAGGTAGCCGGTGAGGATTTCCTCTTTGGTGAACCGCTTTTCGACGGCGATGGCGAGTTTGGCCTCACGCACCTTGTCGCCCAGGTCCTTGTTGTCGCCAATCAACAGCTCCTCATTGCTGTTCGAACTCTTGATCGCTTCATTCTGCACATTGGTGACGTATTGCTGGGTGATGGTGGAAGCGCCCTGCCGTGCCCCGTTCATGACGTTGTTGGCAGCCGCGCGCATGATTCCCTGAGGATCGACACCATTGTGTTCATAGAACCTGGAATCCTCGATCGAGATGATTGCATCTTCCATGACATCCGCGACATCACTCAGGCCCACGGGTTTGCGGTTCTCTTCATAGACATTGGCGATCCTGGATCCATCGGCCGCCAGGACCCGGGACGGTTGGGAAAGCGGCGTGAGGGCCAATTCGGAGGGCAACTCGTCGAAAAAGTCGATCGACCTGACACCGGTGACCGCGGTGCCTGCCACGAAGGGAATAAAGAGAGCAGCCGCCAGCACCCCACACAAGGCGCTGATTCCCAGAAAACCGAAAATCCGTCCCAAGGTGAGGACCAATTTCTTGCCGGACGACTGCCGGGCTGCCATGCCTATCAGTTTACAGCCGGACAGCTGTTTATCCCTGCCCTTTCGGCGATTATCCCAACGGAGTGGGAACGTTGGGAACGACGACGTCGCCGGTCGCAGTTCCGTCCGGGTTCAACAACCATCCAACCCGTTTGGCATGGTTGAGGGTAATCGCGCTTTCGACCAGTTCGATTCCCGGGACACGTTCCGAAATCGTTTGTTCAGCGGTTAGAACATCCGCCACCGACCGGAGCCAGAGCACGAAAATAAAGTTGGTGAGTCCGCTGGTGGAAACGCAGAGGCGCAGATTGCGGAAGGATTTCAACGCCGCAGCGGCTTTCCGATGCTCGCCTGCCGGAACCCTGGCGAACCACTGACAACTAACCGGCAGACCGGAATACGACTGCGCAATTTCGCAGCGGAATGACAAAGTGTTGCCGGCCAGGATCCGGTTCAACTGCCTCCGCGCCGTGGCCGGATGGACGCCGGTCTGCCGCGCAATATCGGCCACGCTGGCCCGTCCGTCACGGGCGAGAACCTGCATGATCGGCCAGTAGCTGTCCGGCAGCCGCCCGGGCTCCGCGGGGTCGACGGCGGCGAACTGCGCCAGCATTGCCTGCTGTGTCCGGTTGAGCACATTGAGGCGCCATGCATGGCCAGCCGAATGCAGCCTCGTAGCAACCGAGGTTTGGCATTTCGTTAAACCATCGATGCCGATAACCCGGGGCAGCACCTGCCGGCTCAGCTCCTGCAACGAGGGTGTGATGACGGTGAGCATCATGTCCCGGTTACGGGCACTCTCCTCCACGGAAATGACCTCCGGGATTGCACATAGATCCTGCACCACGGCCGGACGTTTATCCAATTCGCATTCCACGTCATGGAAGGAAAGCGACATTTGTTCGGGCGATCCGACCGGATAGGCAGTCACCCAGGCGGCGCCGGCCGCCCGCAACCGGTCCCACCTGGCAGCAAGCGTCGTCGGATGCGCACCGAGGACGTCTGCCGCCTGCGCCCAGGTGACCCGCGGGGCAATCTGCAGCGCGTGAACCAGCGCCAGATCTTCTTCTGTCACTTCCATGGCGTCTCCGTGCACATATCCTGAAGGAAAGATGATCAATATGTAAATTTCGTGCGATTTACACGACTGTAGGCTACATCACTTCACACTGGACATGCACCTATTTCCACGCTGAGGAGAGAAACAGTGAGCGTACGTGCTGACGCACAACAGCTGCAGGGCGATTTGCAGGGCTTCCGCCGGGCAATGCACCAGGAGCCGGAGATTGGCCTGGAGCTGCCCCGGACCCAGGAACGGGTCCTCAAATCCCTCTCCGGCCTGCCCCTGGATATCAGTCTCGGCACTGATTGCAGCTCGGTCACTGCCGTTCTCCGCGGTGAGGCCGCGGCCGGACCCGACCGGCAGGCAGTACTGTTGCGGGCCGATATGGATGCCCTTCCCGTGCAGGAACGCAGCGGAGCGGATTTCACGTCCCGGATTGATGGCGCCATGCATGCCTGTGGCCATGATCTGCACACCGCCATGCTGATGGGGTCGGCCGAGCTTCTGGCTGACCGGCGTCACCAACTGGCGGGCGACGTCGTCTTCATGTTCCAGCCCGGAGAAGAAGGGTACGACGGAGCCTCCGTCATGGTCCGCGAAGGAGTCCTGGAGGCCTCCGGCCGCAAGGTTGACGCAGCCTTCGGCATGCACGTGTTTTCGGCCCTTGAACCGCATGGCACCTTCGCCACAAAACGCGAAGTGATGATGTCGGCCTCTGACGGACTGTTCGTGACCGTCCTCGGTGCCGGTGGTCACGGTTCCGCGCCGCATCTGGCCAAGGACCCGGTGACCGCGGTGGCGGAAATGATCACCGCCCTTCAGGTCATGATCACCCGCCAGTTCAACATGTTCGACCCTGTGGTCCTCACCGTGGGCCGGCTCGAAGCGGGCACCAAACGCAATGTCATTCCGGAGACTGCTTCCTTCGACGCGACCGTCCGTACGTTCTCGGCGGCGGCGCAGGAAAAAATGATGGCGGCAGTGCCAAAGCTGCTGAAGGGAATCGCCGCCGCGCATGGAATCGAGGTCGACGTCGATTACCGCACCGAATATCCGCTGACGATCACGGATGTGGATGAAACCACCCGCGCCGAAAATGTCATCGACGAGCTGTTCGGCGAAGACCGGCACAGCCGCTGGGCCACACCATTAAGCGGATCCGAGGATTTCTCCCGGGTACTCAACGAAGTTCCCGGCAGCTTCATCGGGCTTGGCGCCACAGCGCCCGGCGAAGACCACATGTCGGCGCCGTTCAATCATTCACCGTATGCAACGTTCGACGATGCCGTCCTCAGTGACGGGGCAGCCCTGTACACCGAGCTGGCCCTGAACCGGCTCACCGCCAAGTAGTACAACCGGAGCAAAAGAAAATGACGACTACAACACCCACCACACTCTCCTCTGGGGAACTGACCGCCGCGCAACAGAAGCGCAAGTCGGTACTCGGAACCGGCGTCGGCAACGCCCTCGAATGGTATGACTGGGCGATTTACGCCACGTTCGCCCCATTCTTCGCCGGCCAGCTCTTCAATAATGCGGATCCGCTTTCGGCCGTGCTGTCGACCTTGGCGGTTTTCGCCGTCGGCTTCCTCGCGAGGCCATTCGGCGGCTTCGTTTTCGGTTGGATAGCCGACCGCAAGGGCCGCAAGTTCTCCATGACCCTGGCCGTGGCACTGGCTTCAGTCGGCAGCCTGCTGATCGCCATCACGCCGACCTTTATAGCAGTGGGTGCCTTCGCCTCGTTGATGCTGCTGGTAGCACGGTTGATTCAAGGACTCGCCCACGGTGGGGAGCTGCCGAGCGCACAGACTTACCTCTCGGAGACGGCACCCCGCGAGCGGCGCGGTTTCTGGGCCAGCCTGATCTACTTCTCCGGCACCGTGGGAATCCTGTCCGGCACCCTGCTCGGCGCGATCCTCACCCTGGCTCTTTCCGAAGACCAGATGCTGGCCTGGGGCTGGCGGATTCCGTTCGCGCTCGGCGCGGTGTTTGGCCTGTACGCCTTGTTCATGCGGATGCGGATGAAGGAAACCGACGTCTTCACCGAATCCGGGGAGACAAAGCATGAGCCGATGTGGGGACAAATCGTCAAATACCGCAAACAGGCCCTGCAGGTGATTGGCATGACTGTAGGTCTGACAGTGACCTACTACGCGTGGGGCGTTGTCGCTCCCACCTTCGCCTCCACGTCGCTGGGTGTCGACCGCGGCGCCGCGCTGTGGGCCGGAGTGGCAGCGAACCTGGTGTTCCTGGCCGCCCTCCCGGTATGGGGCAAGCTCTCCGACCGGTACGGCCGGCGCCCCATCCTCTGGACCAGCGCCCTCGGTTGTGCACTAATGTTCTTCCCGATGACCTGGCTGCTGCAGGATTCCGCCTTCCAGCTGTTCATCGCCATGTCGGTGATGCTGATCTTCATCGCCGGCAGCGCATCGATTGTTCCCGCCGTCTACGCGGAGCTTTTCCCGACAAGCATCCGCACCGTAGGTGTCGGCGTTCCTTACTCGATCTGCGTGGCCGTCTTCGGCGGCACCGCCCCCTACCTGCAGACCTGGCTTAACTCGATCGGCGGACCGACTGCGTTCGCCCTCTACACCGTCACCCTGCTGGTGGTGTCCTTCCTGGTGATCTTCACCATTCCGGAGACAAAGGGCAAGGACCTGCGCTAAACACTCAGGCGGGAGGGCGGCGCGATGGCGCCCCTCCAGGACGGCGGTGCAGCGGAAGACGCTGCACCGCCGTTTCGCGCTGTCAGATAATCTCCAGTTGATTGGCGACGACGCGGCCGCGATGGATCACGGTACGGTTGGCCGGCCGGTCCATGATGGCTGAGGTGACTGTTTCGCCCTCGACCAGAACCAGCTCTGCCGGGTCCCCTGCTGAGACCCCGGGCCGGTCCGCAACTGATGCCAGCCGGGCGACGTCGTCGAACATCATTGAACCTCCGCCCACCGAAGCGACGGCCAGGCAATGTTCAATCAGCTGGTCGGTGCGGAATCCGCTCGTGAAGGCGAGCTGCCACGTTCGGTCCAGCATGTCCGCGTTTCCGTATGGCGACCAGTAGTCACGCTGCCCGTCCTGTCCAAGCCCCACCCGGACGCCCGCTTCGGACAGCTGCTGCAGAGGGAGCACAGCCGGAGCCGCTGGCGCAACAGTGGCTGTCGAGATGTCCGCCCCGGCAAAGTCCTCGATCAGCCTGCGGGTGATGGTCTCGTTGACACCCCAGAGCGCGTAGCCATGTGAAATGGTGACTTTTGATTGCATCCCGAGGGCCTTGGTCCGCTCCACGATCAGGTCGGCACTGAATACGCCCAGCTGTCCCGGTTCGTGCAGGTGGATATCGATCGGGACCTGGTACTTTTCGGCCAGGGAGAACACGATATCCAGGTGTTTGGCGGGATCGCGGTCCAGCGCGCAGGGATCGATGCCACCCACCACGTCGGCGCCCTGTTTCAGCGCCTCTTCCAATACCTCGACGCTGCCCGGTTCCCGCAGCAGGCCGGCCTGTGGGAAGGCGATGATCTGCACATCCGCGCGGTCCCGGTGGATCTCGCGGGCGGCCGCGACGGCGTCGAAGCGTTCCAGCCGGCAGTCGGCATCGACTTGCGCGAAACTGCGGACCCTCGTGGTCCCGCGGGCGATCATCAGCTCCAGGGCATGGGCCACCCGCTCCCGGATGCCCACCTCTGCCGTACGCCAGTTCCTTCGGTCGTTGAGCATCATCCCCCAGACGCCAGGGGAACCGGTATGCTCCCGGAACGGCAGGCCGAGACGGGTGGAATCCAGATGCACATGGACGTCGGAGAACGAGGGCAGCAGCAGCCTGCCGCGGCCTTCAACCACGTTGCAGTGGTGCTCCGTTTGTGGATCGTGCGGCTCGACGGCGGTAATCCGGCCGGAGCCGAGGGTCACGTCAGCGGGTTGCCCGCCCCACGGCCGGACGCAACGAAGGATGGTGTGTGGCACGGACGACCTCCGGGATTCTCTACTCCTGGCCCCCGCACGAGGACCAGCTGACCGGCTCCAGCCTATTCCACGGCTGTGACAGGCGCCGGCTCTCTGCCTCCACAACGGTGCACGGAATGAGCGCTGTCCACATTGAGAGGCGCCGCCCTCCTGACGCCGTCGCTGCATCCGTAGTCTCGGGACATGACATCACGAAGCATTATGGAAATGCCCATCGAGGAAAGACCGCGGGAACGGCTGCTCATGGTCGGGGTCCGCCGGCTCAAGGATGCAGAGGTCCTCGCCATCATCATCGGTTCCGGAGGACGTGGCCGGAGCAGCCTCGAGCTTGCCCGGTCACTGCTGAAGAAATTCGGTGGAGCGGCCGGGTTGTCGATCGCCTCTGTCGACGAGCTGCAGGAGGCGGAAGGAGTTGGTCAGGCACTGGCCATGCGTCTTGCCGCCTCCATGGAGCTGGCACGGCGGTCACAGCGCGGACTGCAGCGCCGCCGGCCACAACGGGCTCTATCAAGCGCGCCGGGCGATGCCGGTTAGGGACGCCAAAGGACGACGGCGGACGAACGCGGCCGCGGCCGCTGGCCCTGGGCGAGGGTAACCACGTCGCCGCCAACACTTCCGGCCGCGAAGACCCGGGCAGCGTCCCTGCGGCTTAGCCGGCCGGATTTGGCCTCTTGGAGTTCCGCGGTCAGTTCGGATACCTTCGCGCGAAGCGCATCCACCTGGTTTTCCAGTTCCAGAATCCGCTTGATGCCTTCAAGCGATACACCTTCGCCCGAGAGCCGCTGGACTTCACGCAGGGCATCCACATCGCGTTGCGAATAACGGCGGGACCGGCCGGGCGCACGGCTCGGCCTCACAATGCCGAGCCGGTCATACTGACGCAGCGTCTGCGGATGCATTTCCGCCAGTTCGGCGGCCACGGAGATCACAAAGAGCGGCGCATTCACGTCCAGTCCCATCATGTCCTCCTTGTCCGGGAATCTTATCTTGAACCCCCGTCCGGCCACGCCGGATGGGGAATCGGAATTACAACTTTGCCTTCTCCTTCAGTGCTCCACGCGGATCACCGTCGGAGGTTGCTTCTGCGAAGGCGGCCACCGCTGCTTCGGCGTCCTTGGACAAGCGCTGCGGCACCACAACATCGATGGTCACGAGCAGGTCGCCGGTAACCTTCGACGTCGAAACGCCCTTGCCTTTGACCCTTAGCGTGCGGCCGGAGGGCGTCCCGGCCGGAATCTTGACCCTGACAGTGTCACCGGTCAGCGTCGGAACCGATATTTGGGCGCCCATGGCGGCCTCCGGGAAGGTGACCGGAACGTGGATGCGGATATTGTCGCCCTCGCGGACGAAGAATTCATGCGGCTTGACGTTGACCGTCACCACCAGGTCCCCATTTCCGGCAGGTCCGGTCTGGCCTTTGCCACGGACGCGGATCTTCTGCCCATCCTTCACCCCTGCGGGGATACGCACTTGCGTTACATCGCCGCGGGAGTTCCGAAGGCCTATCGTCGTGCCCTTGATCGATCCGCCGAAGGAGATTGATGTGTTCGCGGTAAGGTCGGCGCCCTTCGAGGGCGGCGGCTGGAACCCGCCTCCGCCGAACAGGTCTGCGAATTCCGGCGGCAACCCTGAGGTATCGAATCCGCCTGTCGAGTACCGGCTGCGGCCCCGCCGTCCGGTGCCCTGGTTGAACAGTCCGCCGAATACGTCCTCGAACCCGGCCCCGCCGCTCGGCCCGCCGGCCCCGCCGGACGTGAAGCGCGCACCGGAACCCATGGCATGGATGGCGTCATACTGTTCGCGCTGCTCGTCGTCGGACAGCACGGAGTAAGCCTCGCTGATGTTCTTAAAAGTCGTTTCCGCGGCAGCGTTGCCCGGATTCTGGTCCGGGTGGTGCGTGCGCGCCAGCTTGCGGTAAGCCTTCTTGATGTCGGCCTGCGTGGCGTCTTTGGAGACACCGAGGACCTTGTAGAAGTCTTTGTCGATCCAATCCTGACTGGCCGCCATGGCGCCTCCTCTCAATCAAAATCTGTAGTGTCCCGGGGTCTGGAAACCATCGTATGTGGTTCCCAGACCCCGGAGCTTATTCAGTGCTTTTACACTCTGCCGGAAGATTATTCCGGTACGGAGACACCCACCTGCGCGGCGCGCAGGACCCGGTCGCCCGACTTGTAACCGGCACGGAGAACGTGGCTGACGGTCTCGACCTCCACATCCGTGCTTGGCTGCTGGAGCAGCGCTTCGTGGATGTTCGGGTCGAATTCGACGCCGACTTCACCGTATCGGACCAGACCATGCTGGTTCAGGACCGCATCGAGCTTGTTCGAGATCGAAGCAAACGGGCTGCCATCGAGGTCGCCATGCTGACGGGCTGCCTCAATGTCGTCCAGGACGGGCAACAGGGAGTTGAGCACGGAGATAACTGCCATCTCGCGGGCAACATCCCGGTCCCGTTCCACCCTGCGGCGGTAGTTGACGTATTCCGCCTGCAACCGCTGCAGGTCCACGAGCCGCTCGGCTGCCAGGACCTCCGACTCGGACTTGGAAGCTTCCTCGTCGAGGATTGCCTCTGCCTGGGCTAGGGCGTCACCCTCGTCCACATCCATGTTCCGATCAGTTGAACCGGCCCCGCCGTCGCCCGAAGCATCGCTATCGCTGGGGTCCGAACCGTCGCCCGGTCCGTCAACAACCTCGGCCTCGATAATCTCCTCCTCACCCGCGGGTGAGGGCACCTCCGCGCCCTCACCCTGGATGCCGGCGTCGTTCTCAGGGTCTTCCGGTGGGTCGACCTTGGGATCGTTCTTGTCAGCCATAACTACTTCTTCTGCTCTTCTTCGTCCACGATCTCAGCGTCGACGATGTCTTCATCGGACTGCGCCTGGCCGTTGGGGTTTGTTTCCGCACCCTCGGCACCGGCAGCGCTGTCAGCCGGCGCTCCGGCTTCCGCGTCCTGCTGAGCCTGGGCGTAGATGGCCTCGCCGAGCTTGGTCTGCGAAGTCTGCAGTTTCTCAAACGCAGGCTTGACCGCATCCTCATCGTCTCCGGCGAGCGCTTCCTTGAGGGAGTCGACGTCGGCCTTGACCTCGGTCTTGACGTCCTCGGGCAGCTTCTCGTCGTTCTCGGTCAGGAGCTTGTCGACGGAGTACGCCAACTGTTCAGCGTTGTTACGGATATCCGCCTTCTCGCGGCGTTCCTTATCCTCGGCTGCGTGCTCCTCGGCCTCGCGGACCATGCGCTCGATGTCTTCCTTCGGCAGTGAGGAACCACCGGTGATGGTCATCGACTGCTCGGTACCGGTGCCCTTGTCCTTTGCGGAAACGTGGACAATACCGTTGGCATCGATGTCGAAGGTGACCTCGACCTGCGGAACTCCGCGCGGGGCCGGCGCAATACCGGTCAGCTCGAAGGTGCCCAGCGGCTTGTTGTCCCGGGTGAACTCGCGCTCGCCCTGGAAGACCTGGATGGAAACCGATGGCTGGTTGTCATCCGCGGTGGTGAAGGTCTCGGACCGCTTGGTCGGGATCGCGGTGTTGCGCTCGATCAGCTTGGTCATCACACCACCCTTGGTCTCGATACCGAGGGACAGCGGGGTGACGTCGATCAGCAGGACGTCCTTGCGGTCGCCCTTCAGCACACCGGCCTGCAGCGCAGCGCCGACGGCAACGACCTCATCCGGGTTGACACCCTTATTGGGCTCCTTGCCGCCTGCCATCTCCTTGACCAGGTCGGTCACGGCCGGCATACGGGTCGAACCGCCCACCATGACGATGTGGTCGATTTCGGAGACGGAGATTCCGGCTTCCTTGATGACGTCCTGGAACGGCTTCTTGGTCCGGTCCAGCAGATCCGAGGTCATGTCCTGGAACTTGGCGCGGGACATCTGCTCGTCCAGGTGAACGGGCCCATCCGGGGTGACCGAGAGGTACTGCAGCGAGATGTTGGTGTTCGTCGCCGAGGATAGCTCCCGCTTGGCCTGCTCGGAAGCTTCGCGGAGACGCTGCAGGGCAATCTTGTCCTTGGACAGGTCGACGCCGGTCTTGGACTTGGTCTGCTGCAGCAGGTAGTCCACAATGCGCTGATCCCAGTCGTCGCCACCGAGGCGGTTATCACCGGAAGTGGACTTCACCTGGATGGTGGAAAAGTCATCTTCGTCCTTGCCGACTTCGAGCAGCGAGACGTCGAAGGTACCGCCACCGAGGTCGAAGACCAGGATGAGTTCGTCTTCCTTGCCCTTGTCCAGGCCGTAGGCCAGGGCGGCTGCGGTCGGCTCGTTGACAATACGGAGCACGTTCAGTCCGGCGATCTCGCCGGCTTCCTTGGTGGCCTGACGCTCGGCGTCGTTGAAGTAGGCCGGAACGGTGACGACGGCGTCGGTCACCTTTTCGCCCAGGTAGGACTCGGCGTCGGTCTTCAACTTCTGCAGCACACGCGCGGAAATTTCCTGCGCGGTGTAAGTTTTCTCGTCGATCTTAACGTCCCAGTCGGTGCCCATGTGGCGCTTGACGGAAGCGATCGTCCGATCGATGTTGTTAACGGCCTGGCGCTTGGCAATTTCGCCAACCAGAACTTCGCCGGCCTTGGAGAATGCGACAACGGACGGCGTCGTGCGTGCGCCCTCAGCGTTGGCGATGACGGTGGGCTCGCCACCTTCAAGTACGGAGACGACGGAGTTGGTCGTTCCGAGGTCGATACCTACTGCACGTGACATGTATGTTCCTTTCGCGTATGACGCTGGTTGAGCGTTCTGCACTCAAGTTTGCCACACTGAGAGGAGATGTCAAGTAGAGTTGAGCCCCGTCGACTCAACTCTCTCTCGGGCGGCCGCCGGCGTGCAGGCTGGCCGCCGCTGCATGGCAAGAGGCCGCGATGCAGATTATGAAACACTACGACTCATTCACTTCCACGCTGCCATCAAGCCGGAGTAGCGTGCCGGATATGAGCGAAGACGTCTATTCCCACGGCCATCATGAGAGCGTGGTCCGGTCCCATGCCCTGCGGACCGCAGCTGACTCGGCCGCCTACCTGCTTCCGAACCTGATTCCGGGGCGCAGCGTGCTCGACGTCGGCAGTGGCCCTGGCAGCATTACCGCAGACTTCGCTGAAATTGTCGCGCCAGGCAGGGTCACCGGCGTCGACCGCGAAGCCAACGTCATCGCCCACGCCTGTGAACTTGCCGCCACCCGGGGACTGGACAACCTGGACTTCCGCACCGGGGATATCTACAACCTGGAGTACGACGACGGCTCCTTCGATATCGTCCACGCGCACCAGATACTGCACCACCTGACCGACCCGGTCGCGGCCCTGAAGGAAATGCGCCGTGTCGCCAAAGACGGCGGCATCATCGCCGTCCGCGAAGGAGACTACGGGGCCATGAACTGGTATCCGGAGGCGCCGGCGCTGCGCGATTGGATGGACCTGTACCAGAAAATCGCCCGCGGGAACGGAGCCGAGCCCAATGCAGGACGGCGGTTGTTGAACTGGGCGCGGCGGGCCGGCCTTACCGACATCGTCCCCTCTGCCACCACGTGGGTCTACGCGGCCGAACCGGAGCGGTCCAGGTTCGCGGACTCCTGGGCTGAACGGATTCTGCACTCATCGTTCGCGGAACAGGCGCTCGAGCGCGGTCTCGCCAACCTGTCGGACCTGACGCGCATAGCCGAGGGGTTCCGGAAATGGGGCCAGGATCCTGACGGCTGGTTTGTGATGATCCATGCCGAGATCCTGGCCAGAGTGGAGTCCTGACTTACCCATTCCAGTTTTGAGGGAATTTCACAACTGTCGTGGTCGTTGTTGAACCGAGTGGCAATGCTGGCGCACATATGAGCGTGAATTGAGACACATCGGCCCCAAGACCCTTCGATATCCTCGCGGTCCATAAAGCAGTGCTATAAACTGCGTAATCAGGGGACGCAAGTGGGGGACGTCTACGTACAGGAGAGAATTGTGCTCGATCGGACGGATACCCGCGCTGCCTCTGCGGTGCGCGTAGCACCCGCCGGGCGTCAATCGTCTGCTCCCGCCTCTAAATTTACCGCATTGACAGGACTCCTGACCTCCCTGCCCGTCCTGGTCTCCCTGCTGATCTTTATCACCGTGCTGGCCAGTGGCCCGCTGCATGGTCTTGACCGGGCGCTTAATCAGCCTTGGTCCGAAGAGATCTTCCCGGGATGGCGCTCCTTCGTTGACGACGTCGTCGATCCCATCGCCAGTCAGGCGGTGGTGGTACCACTGCTGGCCGTAACCGCCATCGTGCTCTCCGTCCGCGCGCACAGCTGGCGCCCCGTGATGATCGCCGCCGCCACCGAAATCGGCGTGGTGGGCATGGTCGGCGCCATGAAGGTCATCATCGCCCGGCCGTCCCCCGTTTTGGGCGATCCCTCCTTTTTCCACGGCGGCATTTTCAACCATGGTGGCTACGGCATCATTTACCCTTCCGGACATGCGGCGCAGTCCGTTGCCCTGTATGGAGTCATCGTCTTCCTGCTCAGCCGGTACACCTCCACCAGCAGGAAAACCTTGAACCTGCTTTCGCTCGGTGTCGCCGTCATCGCCGCGCTGACCATGGTCAGTTCGATTTACCTGGGCTGGCACTGGAGCACCGACCTCATCGCAGGTTTCGTGACCGGTGGAATCGTCCTTCGGGCCGTCATCTATCTCAACGACATGTTCCCGGAACGGCCGCGCCCGGCCTCTCCTGACAACTACTCGCTGCGCCAAGGCGCCTATCGGGTATCGTCCCGCCCGGCTCCCACTTCGGCCTCCAGTCCCACGCCGGCTCCGGCTCCCACACCCAGTCCGGCCCCGGCTCCGGCTCCCACACATAGTCCGGCTCCGGCTCCGGCTATGATGCGCGGGTTCGTGGCCGGAGATTCCCCGCGGCGCACTACCAGATAGTCCTTACGCCGCTGTAATCCCCCAGCGATCGTGTGCCTTCCCGCTTGCTAGTGTGAGCGCATGGATTCGATGCAGGAAGAGTACGACGTCGTCATTGTCGGCGGTGGGCACAATGGCCTGGTCGCGGCAAGCTACCTGGCCAAAGCCGGCAAGTCGGTGCTGCTGCTTGAACGCCAGGACCACATTGGCGGAGCCACGGTTTCGGCTCAGGCCTTCCCCGGAATCGACGCGCGGTTGTCGCGCTATTCCTACCTGATCAGCCTCCTCCCCCGGCAAATCATGGCGGATCTGGGTCTGGATCTGAAGCTGGTCCGGCGCCGCTACTCCTCCTACACCCCGCTTCCCGGCACCGCCCAGGGGCTGCTGGTGGACAATAACGACGACGACATTACGGCAGCCTCCTTCGAGGCCATCGGTGCCGGCGCCGACGTCGACGGTTTCAACCGGCTCTACGAGCGGACCGGGAAGCTGGCACGGACCCTGTGGCCGACAATGATGAAGCCGCTGCTGCGCCGGTCCGAGGTCAGGGACCTCGTTGGCGATAATCAGCTGTGGGACGACTTCATCGAACGGCCCATTGGCGAGGTCATTGAACGATCGGTGCAGAATGACCTGGTCCGGGGCGTGGTCCTCACGGATGGGCTGATCAGCACTTACGCCCGGGCGCACGAGCCGGACCTGAGCCAGAACAGGTGCTTTTTCTACCACGTGGCAGGCGGCGGGACCGGCGACTGGGACGTGCCCGTCGGCGGAATGGGGGCCCTCACCGATGCCCTGGTGCGGGCGGCGGACGCCGTGGGCGTCCGGATATTTACCGGTGCGGACGTCACCAGTGTTTCGCCCGGCGGAACTGTGAGCTATGAGCTGGAGGGGACCTCCCGGAGCGTGCAGGCGGGCCGGGTGCTCTCCAACGCGGCCCCTGTGGTCCTGGCGAGGCTCCTCGGGAACGATCAGGCTCTGCAGCCGACGCAATCGGCTCAACCAGCACCGGAAGGAGCCCAGGCCAAGGTTAACCTCCTGCTCTCCCGGCTGCCCAAGCTGAAGGATCCCGGCGTCGCACCGGAGGCGGCGTTTGGCGGCACCTTCCATATCAACGAGCTCTACAGCCAACTGGAGGCGGCTTACGACCAGGCCGGGACCGGACTGATTCCGGATCCGCTGCCGGCGGAAATCTACTGCCACTCGTTGGCTGATCCGTCCATTCTCTCCCCGGAACTCCGCAGAGCCGGAGCACACACATTGACGGTATTCACCCTGCAGACGCCGCACCGGTTGCTGACCGACGAGAACAACGAGCGGATGCGCTCCGGGTTGCAAGCGGCTACGTTGGCTTCCCTGAACAGCGTCTTGGCCGAACCCATCGAGGACTGCCTGCTCCGTGACGGCAACGGCGGACTCTGTGTGGAGACCAAGACGACTCTGGACCTGGAGCACACGCTGAACATGCCCGGAGGAAACATCTTCCACGGCCCGCTGTCCTGGCCTTTCGCCGAGGACGACGCTCCGTTGGACACTGCGGCCCAGCGCTGGGGAGTTGCCACCGGGCACGACCGGATTCTGCTGTGCGGAGCAGGATCGCAACGCGGTGGCGGGGTCAGCGGGCTGGGCGGATACAGCGCAGCCATGGCCGTACTGGAGGACGATGCCGCTGGGTAGACTTGGGCGCATGTTCCGCATCATCACCGTCTGCACAGGAAATATCTGCCGCTCCCCGATGGCCGAGCTGATGCTCACCCGGGCACTCGAGGAGGCCGGTCTCGCCGACTCGGCGACCGTCGATTCCGCCGGAACCACCGATTACGAGGTTGGCCGGCCGATCGACCGCCGGGCTTCCCGGAAACTGGAACTGCAGGGCATCACCAGCGCAGAACACCGTGCGCGCCGGTTCGAGGACAGCTGGTTCCGTGAACGCGATCTGATTCTGGCGCTCAATTACGACCACTATGAAGACCTGCGCGCACTTGCCCCCGATGACGACGGCAGAACCAAGGTCCGGATGCTCCGGGACTTCGATCCGGACATGGCCGGCCAGGACCCTTCCGAGCAGGGAATTGAGGATCCGTGGTACGGCGACGAGTCCGGTTTCGATAACAGCTGGGACCTGATCGAGGCGGCCGTTCCGGGCATCGTCCGGCATGTCCAACAGGTCCTCGATGAACGACGGTAAATCTCCGCGCCCGCTGATCATCGCCATCGATGGGCGGTCCGGGGCAGGCAAGACGACCCTGGCGGTGGAACTGGTGGCCAGGCTGCGCGAATATCACAGTGTTTCACTCTTCCACCTCGAAGATATATACCCCGGATGGAATGGCTTGCCTGCGGGATTGGAAACATACCGGGAAACGGTTTTGACGCCCTTGAGCCTGGGCAATGACGCGCACTGGAATCCGTGGGACTGGGAGGCGGGAGCCGAGGGCGCGGCCCGCTGTACCCGTGCTGCCGGGATCGTTGTCGTTGAAGGCGTCGGAGCGGCGCACCAACAGGCACGCGCGCTGGTCGACGTCGTCATCTGGTTGGAGGCCCTCGAAAGCGACCGAAAGCAACGTGCGCTGGCCCGCGATGGAGATCTTTTCGCACCCTACTGGGACCAGTGGGCGGAGCAGGAGGCCGCCCTGCTGGAACTCGATGATGTGGCGGCTGCCGCCGATTTGGTGGTCCAGGGCCCGGGCGATGACATGGTCCGCGAACAGGTGGTGGCGGCTCTGGTAACACTTCCCCAAGCGGAGGCACTCCTGCTGCCCGAACGCACGCGCTGGAACAGCGTTTCCCTGCGGATGCAGCGTCTTGACCTGTTTCCCGATGCTGCACTGTGTTTTTCAGAACTCTATGGCGGAAATCCCAGGACGGTGTGGCTGGACAGCTCCGACTCCGGCAGCGGGCACAGCTCCAGCCGGTTCAGCATTATGGCCGACGACGGCGGCAGTTACGGCAGGGCGGCAACCCACAGTTCAGGCCTGACCGAGGTCCGCTCCGGTGCGGTCTCCAGCCGCATCCGGGGCCCCTTCTTCCGCTGGCTGGATTCGGTTTGGGGACACGGAACCTTGACCGCACCGGACGATTATCCGGGTGAATTCACCCTCGGCTGGCTCGGCTGCCTGGGATATGAACTCAAGCGCGAAACAGGTGGGGCCGACATCGAAAGCAGCACCCCTGACGCCGCACTGATCTTCACCGGCCGGTGCCTCGTTTTCGACCATGCCCAGAGGTGCATATACCTGCTGGCGCTCGAAGACGAGGCGACACATGCCGAGGCGGCGGAGTGGCTGGGCCATACTGCCGATCGGGTTGCACACCTGCCCGCACCAGCGAAAGGGACCTCCGCGGAACCCCGGCCTGTCCTGACTCAAGCCGCGGCTCCCGATGATCAGGATCCGGCCGTCCTGGCCGGGAATCCTGCGCTTCGGTTCGAGGTCAGGAACCCCCGGAAGGACTATCTCGACCGCATCGACTCGGCGCGGAAGCAGATCGCCGAGGGCAACTCCTACGAAATCTGCCTGACCACGCAGCTGGATTGCCGGCCGGACAGCCCGATCGATCCCTGGCAGACCTACCTCGACCTGCGGCATCGCAGTCCCGCCCCGTTTGCCGCCTACGTCCAGCTGGATGGGCTCAGCGTTGCCAGCACCTCTCCGGAGCGGTTCCTGCGGATCGGCGCTGACGGATCTTTGCGCGCCGAACCGATTAAGGGCACGCGGCGCCGGGATCCGGATCCCGGCCGCGACGCCGCCCTCCGGAAGGAGCTGTCCAACTCCCTGAAGGACCGGGCGGAGAACATCATGATCGTGGATCTGCTCCGTAATGATCTCTCGCACTTCGCGGTTCCGGATTCGCTGCGGGTTTCGAGATTGTGCGCGGTGGAAAGCTATGCGACCGTGCATCAGCTGGTCAGCACCATAGATGCCAGGCTGCGTCCGGGCGCCGACCGGGCCGCCGCCGTCGCCGCAGCTTTTCCTGCCGGTTCCATGACGGGGGCGCCAAAAATCAGCACAATGTCGATCCTTGACGACCTGGAAAAGCTGCCCCGCGGGATCTATTCCGGCGCCCTCGGCTACTTCTCCCTGAACGGTGCCGCTGATCTGTCGGTGGTAATCCGTAGTCTGGTGATCGAGGATGGTGCTGATGGCCAGCGGTTGTCCCTCGGAGTCGGCGGAGCGATCACCGCTGATTCGAATCCCGAGTCGGAATGGGAGGAAGTCCAGACAAAGGCCTACGGCGTCCTGTCCGCACTCGGCGCTGAATTTCCGCCGGATGCAAGACCAGGAGGACAAGCATGAAAGCAGTGATCAGCGGCGCTGGAATCGCCGGGCTGTCCAATGCCCGGTTCCTTGCCGGCGCCGGCTGGGACGTCGTCGTACTTGAGCGCGCTCCGGCCCGGCGGAGCGAGGGGTACATGATGGACTTCTTCGGTCCCGGTTTCGAGGCAGCGGAAGCGCTCGGACTGATACCGCGGCTGCGCGAACTGGCGTATCCCATCGACAGGGTCGCCTATATCGACAAACGCGGCCGGGCCCGGGCGATGTTGAGCTATGAACGGTTTGCCCGCATGGTCGACGGCAGGCTGCTGAGCATCATGCGCCCCGACTTGGAGCTGGCCCTGCTGGAATCTCTGCCCGGGAATGTACAACTGCGCTACTCGACGACGATTGACTCACTCCGGAACAATGACGACGGCGTCAGCCTCACCCTCAGCGACGGCTCGGCAGAGGAAGCCGACCTGCTGATCAGCGCCGAGGGGATTCATTCGGCGCTGCGGTCCCGGATCTTTGGTCCGGAGGAAGAATACCTGCGCTATCTCGGGTATCACACGGCCGCCTTCATCTTTCATGATCCGGTCATGAACGCGGGAACCGGTGCTCAGTTTTCGCTGACGGATACCGTCGACCGGCAAGCCGGAATCTACGGACTGCGAGGCGGTGACGTCGCAATATTCACCGTCCACCGGGCGAACGACCGCCGGCTACCCGCCAATCCACGGGAGGAACTCCGAAGACGCTACGCACAACTCGGCTGGTTTATGCCAAGCGCCTTGGAAAAGTGCCCGCCGGAGGTCTACTACGACCAGGTCGGTCAGATCATCATGCCGCGGTGGCGCAGCGGCCGGGTGGTCCTGGTGGGGGACGCCGCCCATGCCGTCTCACTGCTGGCCGGACAGGGTGCATCCCTGGCCGTGGCCGGGGCGCAGGAACTGGCACGGGAACTGGCGTCGGCAGCCGACATCGCCACCGGTCTGGATAACTACGAGAAGAACTGGCGCCCCCGGGTCGAGGTGCATCAGCAGGCCGGCCGCCGCGCTGCCTCCTGGTTTGTGCCCTCGAATCCGCTCTGGCTCTGGGTCCGCCGGCTCGTGCTGCGGCTGATGACCCTTCCCGGGGCGGACCGCTTCTTCAGTGACCGGTTGGTGGGCAAGACCGGCGCTAAGGTGAAACCATGACTGTTCTGGTTTTCCTGGACCCCGGTTCCGAACATGGCCGGATCGCCGATGCCACCCAGCCGCAGCTGATGGCCACCGACCTGGGCGCAACCCGCGGCGACGGCATATTCGAGTCCCTGCTGGTCGTCCACGGCACTCCCCGGAAACTGCAGGCACACCTGGACCGGCTCGACGTTTCCGCCCGGGCGATGCACTTGGAGATTCCGGATCAGCAGGCCTGGCGCCGGGCGATTACCACCGCGCTCGCCGAATTCGCGGCCACCGAGCAGGCAGCTGCCCCGGAGGTGGTGCTGAAGCTGATCACCACCCGCGGTGTCGAAGGAGCCGCTGCTCCGACGTCGTGGGTCAGCGCCTTCCTGCCGCCAGCCACCTCGCAGGGGCAGCGCGAAACCGGACTTGCCGTACTGTTGCTTGACCGCGGCTATGACAGCGCGATTGCCGAACGTGCGCCGTGGCTGCTGCAGGGCGCCAAGACTCTGTCCTATGCGGTGAACATGGCCGCCATCCGGTATGCAAAAGACCAGGGCGCCGATGACGTCATCTTCACCAGTTCCGATGGAAAGGTCCTCGAGGGCCCAACCTCGACCGTGCTGATCGCCCGGCAGCGCGAAGGCGTGAAGGAACTGCTGACCCCGCGGCGCGACAGCGGCATCCTGCCCGGCACGACGCAGGGTGCGCTCTTCTCCGCGGCCGAAGAGGCTGGCTGGAAACTTGGCTACGGGCCGCTCGAGCCGGATGACTTGAAAACGGCCGACGCGGTCTGGCTCATTTCCAGCATCCGGCTCCTCGCGCCGGTCAACAGCATCGATGGAAATCCCATATTGACATCGCCCGCCCTGACCTCCGAGCTGACTACCCTGCTGGAAAACATCGTTTAGGCGTCAGAAGATCGGGTTCCAAGTACCCAGGACGACGGCGGCTCCCACGGCGAGCGCGGTGATCACGGCCGCTCCGCACAGCACCCACAGGTCGAGAATGCTGTAGCGCGATTCGCGTGCCCAAGTACGTTCCGCTCCACCGAATCCGCGCGCCTCCATGGTCGTGGCAAGCCGCGTCGCCCGCCGGATGGCCTGGACCAGCAGGGCCAGCGCCTGCCCCAGCGATGCCTTGAACCGTCCGGTGTAGCCGCCATTCGAGCCGACGCCGCGGGCCCGGCGCGCCATACCAAGGGTTCGCCACTCCTCGAGCAGCAGCCCGACCAGCCGCATCGCCGCCAAGGCACCGAGCACGAACCGGTGCGGCAGCCTCAGCTTCTGCGCCAGACCATCCGCCAGGTCGGTGGGGTCCGTGCTGGCGAGGACAATGATTCCCGGAAGGGCGATGGCTAGACCACGCAGCATGATGGCAATACCGGCCTGCAGTGATCCCTCGCTGAAGGTGATGATTCCCCAGTCCACAAGGACCGCACCGCTGTCCTCGGCCAACAATGCGGTTCCGTACCCGCCGACCAGTGCGGCAAACAGGATCGGCCAGCCCCGCGAAAGCAACACCCGCAGGCTCAAACCCGCCAGCGGCAGCAACGCCAGCTCACAGGCCAGCGCGATCGTCGCCGAGACCCAGTCGACCGTCAGCACCAACGCGATCGTGATCAGGAACGCCGCCGCGAGCTTGGACACCGGGTTGGCCCGCGACAGCAGAGCGGTGCTCCGGGGCGGCGCCAGGACGTCAGTGCTCATGTGCACCAAATCCCCTCGTGGTTGCGGGCTCCCCCGCGCCACCGGTTTCTCCATCTGGAACCAGGTGCAACCGGGCGCCGCCCAGAACATCGGTGAAATCCTCATCGTGGGTCACTGAAACGACGGCGGTGCCCTCATCCAGCAGCCCGGAGAGCAGGCTGGCAAGCTCCGCCCAGGTATTGGCATCCTGTCCGAAGGTTGGTTCATCGAGCACCAGCACATCCGGACTCGAGGCCAGGACCGTGGCCACTGACAACCGCCGCTTTTCCCCGCCGGAGAGTGTAAAGGGGTTCGCCTCGGCCAGCCGGGTCAGCCGCAGCCGCTCCAGCAGTTCGCCCACGCCCTTGTCGGTATCGACACCGCCCTCGAGTTGGCGCGGGCCGAAAGCCAGTTCGTCATAGACCCTATTGGTCACGAACTGATGCTCCGGTTCCTGGAATACGGTACCGATCCGTGAGATCAAGTCCTTCGAGTGCCAGCGGAAGGGACTGGATTCCACACCGCGTGCCAGGGCAGGCTGCGCCTTCACTGCACCGCCTGCGGCCGGCAATAGTCCAGCCAAGGTCAACGCAAGAGTCGACTTTCCCGCTCCATTCGGGCCTGTAATGCTCAACGCCTTTCCGGCGGAAACGTCAAGGTCGATACCGGAAGCGGCAGGCCGCGCCGGGTGCCGTCGTCGTGCCTGCTCCCTGGATACCGCCAAGTCCACCGCCGACAGCAGCGGCTTGCCCGAACCGGAATTGTGCCGCGGCCGGGTCGTTGGCCGGTGCCCGGGAACCCACACGCCGGCATCCAGCAGCGGCTGCCGTGCGCGGCCCAGAACTGCACTGGGAGCACCATCGGCCAACACCCCTCCGCCCGGATCGAGGACAATAATCCGGTCCACCGCATCGGCCCACACCGCGACCCTGTGCTCGACAACCACCAGGGTCGCACCGGTTTCCTGCACTGACCGCAGAACGGCGTCGCGGACATCGAGCACGCCGCCAGGGTCGAGGTTCGCCGTCGGTTCGTCCAGCAACAGCAAGCCCGGCTGCATTGCCAAAATTCCTGCCAACGCAAGCCGTTGCTTCTGCCCGCCGGACAGGGCCGACGTCGGGCGGTCCAGTGGCAGATTGAGGCCGACCGCTTCAAGTGCCTGGTGAACCCGGGTCCAGATTTCAGCCCGCGGCACCGACAGGTTCTCGGCGCCGAATGCAACGTCATCGCCGACCCGGGAAAGGACCACCTGCGAGTCCGGGTCCTGCTGCACCAGACCTGCCCGGCCCCTTAGGCTTGCGGCGGGTTCGCCGTCGATAAGCAGGCGGCCGTACTCGGAGCTGTCGTCGTCAGCGCCCAGCAAGCCGGCGAGTCCGTGCAGCAACGTTGATTTGCCCGCTCCGGACGGCCCAAGGAGCAGGACGCGCTCCCCGGCATTGATTTGCAGATCCAGATTCCGCACCGCCGGGTCCGTACGGCCGGCGTGTCGCCAGCCCCAGTCCTGCGCCGAAACGGCGGCAGGACGGGACCGTTGCCGGGAGGGTGTCGTGGTGGAAAGCATCTGGCCTAGATACGTTTGGCGGCTCGTCCGGATGCAAGGCCGGAGAGCACACCGGTCGGCAGCAACGCCTTGTAGCCAAACCAGGACAGCAGCCCCGCCACCACTACGCCGGAAATCGAGGTCAAGGCGACGTAGACCAGCTTCCACTCCACCGCCCACTCGACGTTATAGAGGAAGTTCTCGTTCACGCCCAGCGCCATGCCGGACACCAATCCGGCCAGCAGCGTGACCGGCAGCGTCCATTTGCGGTAGCGGAAGGCAGCAAAGACAAGTTCCGCACCGAGGCCCTGCAGCAGGCCGGAGATAATCACGGTCATGCCGAAATGCGTGCCCAGCAGCCCCTCCACGGCCGCGGCTACCAGTTCGCAGTACAGCGCCGCGCCGGGTTTGCGGATCAGCAGTCCACCAATGATGCCGGCGATCAGCCATCCGCCGGTATAGAGCCCGGCAAGCGGCGGAAAGGCCGTCGTGATGACGGCGATGACCGCGTAACCTTGGGTCCAGACCCAGAAGATGACCCCTACCGCGACGGCGACGACCGACGCGACGACGATGTCCACCACGCGCCAATGGGTGTTCGGCTTCCGGCCGGTGACTTGTTGTGGGTCACTGTGTTGAGTGGCCATTCTGAAATCCTCCTGTGTTTCAGGAGGGGAGAACGATCCGCGGTAATAGGTCCGAGGCACGTTCGATCCACGGACATCACCGAGGTCGCTCTGAGAACTCGACTCCCTTCGCCGGTACTAGCCGGATCAGGTTCGAGGGTCAGCGGCTTTCCCGCACTCTCAGCGCCGTTCCTGTTCCCGGTGCAAGTCGTTCCACCGCGATCAGGGCGCTCCCCTGTCGTATTTATTGCATCTCCAAGTCTACACCGCCGCATACTCGATACACCGACCGGGAACGGTTAGGCTGAAACAAAGCATGAACAGCCCGATTGATCGGAGTAACCATGAACGTCATCTTCAAACTTCTCGGCACCGCCGTCACCGTTGGTGCAACATTCGCGGCCAAGAAGATCGTTTCCGCCAGCTGGGAGAAGAAGACCGGCAGGAATCCACCGACCGCAGCGGATGACCTGGAGAATTCGTGGAAGGAAGCGCTGGTCTGGGGCCTCCTGACCGCGGCCACCGCCACGATCATCCAGGTCACGGCCGGCCGGGGTACGCAGCGCGCTATCCAGAAGTTCGGCAAGCATTCCGACTCCATCGACGCCGCCTAGGGCGGCCATCAGCAACGATTAGAACCATTGCCCCGGCAACATTTTTGTTTGACTTGTCAGGCGGGTCGGATGGGCGTGCGGGTTGACCGCGCGGATTTCTGCGCGCGTCGGTGGATAAAGTACTCGGCCACTGCCAGGCTCAGCACCCATGATGAGCCGATGAGTACGGCCCTGCTCAGTTCAGTGACCGGGCCGACGAGGAGAATCCAGGGAATGGTCACCACCACGATGGTTCCCTGGGCGATACCGATGGCGTAGGCCCTGGACATCCACTCGCTGTGCCTCACATAGTTCCGACGCCGCACCGCCAGGAACCCCAGCACAAGGCTCGCCACCATAGCCGAGCCGAAGAGCAGCCGAAGCACCAACAGGAGGACGCCATCCAGGGGCGGGAGGTCGTAGAAGACTGCCATCCACAAACCGGACAGGGCGGCGAGTAGACCTGTGGGGACGAGAATGCGCCCGGCGAGGCGGTGCCAGTTCGCCCTGCCGCGCTTCCCGCGGCGCAGGGAGGGAACGAATTGGAAGGCCCCGAGCAGCAGGTACACGGTGACAGTGGGAATGTGGATCAGCACGGGAATGGGCGCTTCGAAGAACCGCTCGTTATCTGCCGTGACCGCACCGCCCGCCAAATCGCCAATGCGCGACACCCCTGCGATCACCGGAACGAGACTGAGGATGATCAAAGCGGTGGGCACGAGCCACCGTGCCCGGCGACGGCTGACTGGCGTGGGGGCGAGGGCGTTTCCCGTGGCCATGGCCTGGCCCTTTCAAGAAGGGGGATGCACGGAAGCTGCTTCCGTTCGTTGTACGCGATCGTATCCTGCGAAAGTAAGGCACCAATAGGGTCGCATGGCACCAATGCGGCACCAAGCGGTTCAACCGCACCGAACGAGTCTCTCGCCCGCAGTTCGTGGGCCGGCGGAGTTTAGCCGCGTTCACTCCGTCTGCGGACGCGCTCTTCCTCGTCCGGTTCATCGACCCGCGCAGCCGGAGTTTCGGCGTCGTCGGGCAGCGGAGCCCCTCCCTGGTCCTCGACCGCTTCTTCCACGCTTTCCCCGGCCTCGGCCGCTTCCTTGTACTCTGAGGCGCGGTACTGCGCGGCGGCCGCCACGACCTCGTCCAACTCGTCCACCTTCAGCAATTCCTTGCGCAGGTGCTTGGTCCGGTAGCCGGCGCGCCCCACCATATGCGCGGAGACGGGGGCGGTGAGGAGCTGGAAAACCCAGGCGATCAGCAGAACCGGAACCAGGGCCCAGCTGCGCAGCTGGATCGCGACGGCGACAAGCATCAGGAACAGGCCGAGCACCTGCGGCTTGGTTGCCGAGTGCATGCGCGAGAGCAGATCAGGAAACCGGATCAGGCCAATAGCCGCCGCCAAAGACATCAGCGCACCAGCGATCAGGCAGATGGCTGCGATCGAGTCGAGCAGGACGTGGGTATTCAAGCCATCACCTCTTGTCCGATACGAAGCGCGCAACCGTGACAGACCCGATGAAGCCAATCAACGACAGCGATACCAGCAGCACCAGGTTCTCCAGGTGCTGGTTGATGGCCATATCCGTGGCCAGTCCGGCGGCGAAGATGGCCAGCAGCACGTCGGTGGCCAGGACCCGGTCGAGCAGCGACGGCCCCTTGGCAATCCGGTAGATGGTGCCGGCCGCGGCAAGGGACAGGACCACGCTTACGATGACGAGGACAATCTGCATCATGACTGGTCCTCCTTTCTGCCCGTTGCTGACGGCCATTCGGCCTCAGTACGGCCATCCACTTCCCGGCGGACCATCTCAAGTTCCTCCCGCGATCCCATCGCCCTGATGAGCCTGACCTCGACACCCCGCACCCTGTTCCGGACCACGTCGGCTTCCTCGGTGCTGCTCACATTCATGCAGTGCAGGTACAGCGTCGACGTCGAACGGTCCACCTCAACCACGAGGCTTCCGGGAATCAGCGAAATCACATGTCCGGTAGTGGTCACCAACAGGTCCGACGAACTCCGCAGCTGCACCGCAACGACCGCATTGTTCAGCCGTGGGCCCTGCGTGACCGCCAGGTAGAAGACCTCAACGCTGGCTTTGACCAGTTGCAGCAGGAAGATTCCGGCGAAGGTAATGCCGTGCAGGATATTGAAACGGCCACTCAGCTCGACGGGTGGCAGGTAGAACAATTGCGTGATAGCCCACGCAATGAGCGCCCCGAAGAGGAGATTGCCGACGCTGAAGTCGCTCCAGAGAGCACCCCAGACCAGCACCAGCCAGATGATCAGCGGCAACTCCTGCCGGAGGGAAACCCTGGGATGCTTCATTCTGCTGCCCCCTCTCCCAGCACTGCCTCAATGTAGGGCACGCGGTCGAGCATCCCGCGGGCGGCATCGTCGCTCAATTCAAACAAGGGACCGGCGAACACCGTCAGGGCCACGCCCATGGCGACCAGTCCGATGGTCGCTCCCACCATGGCACCCGGCAACAGCGGAACTTCTTCCTTGCTGGACAAGCGTCCATTGCCATCCCCGGAAACGTCCGCTGACGTGCGGACGGCGGAGCCATCATTCTTCACCGCCAGCAGGACCGGATCCGGGTACTCCGCATCCTCCGGCCGACGCCAGAATGCCCTGTTCCACACGCGCACCATGGCGAGCAGCGTCAGCAGCGAAACCAACACGGCGCTGACCACCAGTACGTACGCCAGCGGAGTGCCCAGCTCGATACCGGCCTGCAGCAGCCCGAGTTTTCCGAGGAAACCGGAGAACGGCGGGATGCCGCCCAGGTTCAAAGCCGGCACCAGGTACAGCACTCCCAGCAACGGCGACAGTCTGGCCAGCCCACCCAATCTGTCAATCGAAGCCGTACCGCCGCGCCGCTCAATCAGGCCGGCGACCAGGAACAGGCTCGTCTGGATGGTGATGTGGTGGACGACGTAGTAGACCGTGGCGCCCAGTCCCACCACTGTGGAAACGGCGAGCCCAAACAGCATGTAGCCGATATGGCTGACCAGGGTGAAGGACAACATACGTTTGATATCGGTCTGTGCCAAAGCACCGAGGATCCCGACGATCATGGTCAACGCGGCCGCGACCATGAGTAATCCGTTCAGCCTGTCACCCGGAAACAACAGCGTTTCGGTGCGGACCATCGCGTAGACGCCGACCTTGGTCAGCAACCCGGCAAACACAGCAGTGACCGGGGCCGGGGCGGTTGGATAACTGTCCGGAAGCCAGAACGACAGCGGGAACACCGCCGCTTTAATACCGAACGCCACCAGCAGCATCAGGTGCAGCATGTTCTGCGTGCCCGGATCCAGCTCCGCCAGTTTGATGGACAGGTCCGCCATATTGACCGTGCCGGTGGCACCATAGATCATCGCGATGGCTATCAGGAACAGCAGCGAGGAGACAACGCTGACGACGGCGTATGTCACCCCCGCGCGGATGCGGGGGCCGGTCCCGCCGAGAGTCATCAGCACATAGCTCGCCGTCAGCAGGATTTCGAAGCCGACGTAGAGGTTGAACAAGTCACCGGAGAGGAAGGCGTTCGAGACACCGGCCACCAGGATCAAATACGTCGGATGGAATATTGAGACCGGACCGTCTTCGTCCCGGTCCGCGACGCCCTGCCCGGTGGCATAAATCAACACGGCGAGGCTGACCGCCGAGGACACGACCAGCATCAGGGATGAGAACTGGTCCACCACCATCACGATGCCCCACGGAGGCAGCCAGCCGCCGAGGTTCACGGACTGCGGCCCCGAGCCCCAGATCAAAACGAGCAGGAGGACTTCGAGGCTGATGGTCACGCTGAGCAGGGTGATGCTCACGGCCCGTTGTGCCCGTGGATGGCGGATCAGGACGAATGTGATCGCCGCGCCAAGGAATGGCAGGACCACCGCAAGAGGGGCCAGGCTCGTGATATTGATCATCGGCCGGCCTCCTTCGGATTTCTGTTCCCGGGCGTTTCTTCCTTCTCGTCCAGGTTGTCGGGACCGCTGAACTCGGAGGTCTCCAAGGGAACGTCGGCGTCGTCTTCGGCGTCGTAACTGCCTTGGCTGGCCACCCTGCGGTCCTCAATATCGTCCTGGACCTCGTCCTGCCGGCCGATGATCCAGGAGCGGTAGATAATGCCAAGCAGGAACGCCGTGATGGCAAAGGAGATCACGATCGAGGTCAGGATCATCGCCTGCGGGAGTGGATCGTTATATGCATCGGCTGGAATATTCTCTTCGTACAGCGGCGCCGGACCGGCGAACCCTCCAGTGTTCAGCAACAGGATATTAACGCCGTTGGCCAGCAGGATGATGCCAAGCAGGACCCGGGTCAGGCTTCGCTCCAGGAGCAGGTAGATCCCCGTGGCAAACAGTGCTCCCATGACGATCAGCAGGGTGAAGTTCACGCTCACCTGGACACCGCCCGTCCGCTGGCGCGGTCGGCGTTGCGCTGTGACTCGCCGCCGTCGTCGGAACCGTTTTCGGTACGTTCGTCAATCTCGGAACCGAGGCTTCGCAGAACATCCAAAACCAGGCCGACGACGACAAGGTACACGCCGATGTCGAAAATGGTGGAAGTGACGAACTTGATCTCGCCAAACACCGGCCAGGTGGCTTCGAAAACGAAACTCTGGAACACCTCGCCGCCCAGCAGCGCGGGAACCAGCCCTGCCAGTGAGGCGATGCCAAGGCCCAGGCCCAGCAGCAGCCCCGCGCTGACCGGTGTCGCCTCGGCGAGCTCGAACCGGCCACCGGCCAGATAGCGGATGGCCAGGGCCAGGCCGGCCATCAAGCCGCCCGCGAATCCGCCGCCAGGGCTGTTATGCCCGGCGAGCAGCAGGTAAATGGAGAAAATCACCACGCTGTGGAAGAGCAACCGGGTGATGACCTCGAAGATGATGGAGCGCCGTTCCGGAGCCAAGGTACGGCCGGCGACCAGCCAGGCGTCCCGTTCCACATTGGAAAACTTCCGGGTCAGCGCCAGCGCCGCCGCTTCCCGGCCATACTCTTTGAGGTTCTCCCGGCCGCGGTCCACGGAACCGGTCGCGACGCCGTCGGCACGGCGCCGGCGGTCTCCCCGGCTGCGGACGAAGATCAGGCTGGCAACGCCGGTGGCTGCGATGGCGAGGACAGAGATTTCGCCGTAGGTGTCCCACGCCCGGATGTCCACCAGGGTGACATTGACAATATTCGCTCCCTGACCGATCTCGTACGCCAACTCCGGATACTGCAGCGAGATCGGGACGGCGGTGCGCGAGCCCATCGCCGCCATCGCAATGAACATCATCACCAGGCCGAACGCCACCCCGATTCCGGCCCGCAGCACCCGATGGCCGGCAGGCGTCCGCTGCCACAGCTTGGCGGGCAGCGAACGCAACGCCAGGACGAAGGCGACCAGGACCATCGTTTCGATCAGCATCTGGGTCAGGGCGAGATCCGGCGCGCCCTGCAAAGCGAAGATCAGCGCAATCCCATACCCGGTCACGCTGACCATCAGCACCGCCAGGAACCGCTTATTGGCGCGGACCGCAGCGATGGCCCCGAGGATGATACCGAGTCCGGCCACCGCCTGGACCGGCGAGTCGAACCAGCGCCACTTCGTAGGCAGGATCGGGGCATTACCGAGCAGGAATGCTCCCATGGGCATGACGATGGCCGTGCTCAGGATGACGAACAGATAGAACAGCAACGAACCACGTTGGGTGCGACCGGTGACCCATACCGCCACCTCGTCCAGCACACCAATAATTTTCCGGTAGCCGCGCTCAGCATCGAATACCGGGTACAGCCTGTCTTGAATCCTCGAGACCGCGTCGCGCTTATAAAACAGCAGCAGCCCGACGGCGATAGTGAGCACGCTCAGCAGCAACGGCAGGTTAAGGCCGTGCCAAATGGCCAGATAAGGATCTTCCCCAGCACCGGGCCGGAATTGCTGCATGTAAGGATCGATCCAGGCATTGACCGGATCCGGAAAGACGCCATACAGAATCGTTCCGGCCGTCAGGACCAGTGGCGCCACCAGGAAGGCCTTGGTCACCGGCGTGAAGTCCGTGTCCTCCATGCCCTCCTTGCGGCCGAATCCGCCCCTGATGAACCGCGCACTGTAGGCGAAAGTCAGCATGGACCCAATCACGATGCCGGCAAGCAGGGTGATGCCGAGCGGATCCGTCGCTTCATGGACGAACGCCGCATAGACGGATTCTTTCGCGACGAATCCGCCGAGGAACGGCAGCCCGGCCATCGAGGCCGCCGCCACCAACGACACCGCGCTGAGCCACGGTGCCGAGTGGAAAAGTCCGGAGAGGTTGCGGATATCGCGGGTGCCGGTCTGATGGTCAATGATTCCGACGACGAGGAACAGCGTGCCCTTGAACAGCCCATGTGCCAGCAACAGCGCCAGTCCCGCCAGTGCGCCGTCCCGGTTCCCCATGCCCACCACTAGTGTGAGGAAGCCGAGCTGGCTGACCGTCCCGTAGGCGAGCAGCAGTTTCAGGTCGGTCTGGCGCAGGGCGCGCCAGCCGCCGATGAGCATGGTCGCAAGGCCGAGGGTGAGGATCAGCGGATCCCAGAGAATCGTTTCGGCATAGCCGGGGGCGAATCTCGCCACCAGATAGATACCGGCCTTCACCATCGCGGCGGCATGCAGATAGGCGCTCACCGGCGTTGGCGCCGCCATCGCCGCGGGCAGCCAGAAGTGGAAAGGCACCAGCGCTGACTTGGTGATGGCGCCAACCAGCACCAGCGCAATGGCAATGTCGATGGCGATTCCGCCGGCGGTCAGCGCCGGCGCGAGGGTCATGATCTCCGAAATCCGGTAGGTCCCGGCAGTCTGGCCGATCATGACCAGGCCGACCAACATCGCCAGGCCCCCCAACGTTGTCACGATGAGCGCCTGTAACGCGGAGCGGCGGGCGGCGAGACGCGCCCTCGAATAGCCGATCAGTAAATACGACAGGATGGAGGTCAGTTCCCAGAAAACGTACAGCAGGATCAGGTCGTCCGCGATGACCAGACCGAACATAACCCCGGAGAATGCCAGCAGCTGGGAGCCAAAGGCGCCAAGGCCGACGTCGTTATCCCTGAAATACCGGGCGCAATAGAACAGCACCAGGGCACCCACGCCGAGAATCAGCAGTGACAGGATCCAGGCGAGCGCGTCGAGACGGAATGCCAGTTCCAGCTGGAGATCCGGGATCCATTCGATGACAAGGGTGGGTGGTCCGCCGGCGCCCGGGTCAGCGCCGGGACCTGAACCCATCACTGCGTCATACTGGCCAATCAGCCAGATAAGGGAGACTGCCGGAACGGCGGCGAGCAGGTAGAACGCCGAGCGGCCGATTTTGGTGAAGATTAAGGGCGCGATCAGTGCCACGATGAAGTGGGTGGCAAGCACGATCAGCACGATGATCTCCGCAGCATTGGCGATTAACCCGCTAAGGGCGCGGTTCAGCCAACGACAAATCGCGACATCGACGCCCTTCAGGCAACCTTTGGATGGTCAAGGGCCAGCGACCTCAGTCTAGCAAGGGTCAACAAACCAAAAGTCCGACGGCGGTCCTCAGTGGGTCCCGTACGCCCTGAGATCCCGCGGTCGGATAGCATTCAGGCTATGAGCGACCTCACGCCTGATCCCGGCTCACGAACGGCAGGAACGACTGCCGTACGGCCAAAAACCAAGGTCGGCAACAAGGGCCAAATTCTCGCCTGGGCGTCCTGGGACTGGGGGTCGGCGGCCTTCAACGCGGTGATGACCACATTCGTGTTCACGGTTTACCTCACCTCCACGGAGGCGTTCGGCGGTGAGGACTATGTTTCACAGGTACTCGGCGCCGGTTTGGCTATCGCTGGCGCTTTGGTCGCCCTGATGGCGCCGATCACCGGGCAGCGTTCGGACACGGGTGGACGGCGCAAGTTATGGCTCGGCGTCAACAGCGCACTGGTGGTGATGCTGACCGCGCTGTGTTTCTTCGTCTTTCCACAGCCGGAATTCCTGATCCTCGCGGTCGTCCTCCTGGCAGCGGCAAACGTCTTTATGGAATTCGCCGGCGTTAACTACAACGCCATGCTGGTGCAGATCTCCACCCCCGGAACGATCGGCAAAATCAGCGGGTTCGGCTGGTCCATGGGGTATTTCGGCGGGATTATCGCCCTGGCCACCGTGCTGTTCGGGTTCGTCACGCCCGGTTTCTTCGGCGTCGCGACGGAGGAGGCGCTGAACATCCGGGTGGTGGCGCTGTTCTCGGCGGCATGGTTCGCCCTCTTTGCGCTGCCAGTGCTGTTCGCCGTTCCGGAAATTAGGTCCGTCCGCCAGGAAAGGATCAGTTTCGCCGCCTCCTACCGGTTGCTGTTCCGGCGGATCAAGGCCATCTTCAAAACCAGTCCACACACCATCTATTTCCTCCTCGCCAGTGCCATCTTCCGTGACGGACTGGCCGCGGTCTTCACCTTTGGCGGCGTCATTGCGGCGGGCACCTTCGGCTTTGCCCTTCAGGACGTGATCATCTTCGCCATTGCCGGAAACGTCATTGCGGCCCTCGGATCCTTGGCCGGCGGCGTACTGGACGACAGAATCGGACCCAAGCGAGTGATCATTGTGTCCCTGATTGGACTATTGATCTCCGGCACGGCGATCTTCATCCTCGGTGCAGGCAACTACGGGATCTTCGGTTTCGCCTGGACAGGAGTCGTTACGTTCTGGGTCTTCGGCCTGTTGCTCTGCCTGTTCGTCGGTCCCGCCCAGGCATCCTCGCGGGCCTACCTCGCCCGGCTCGCACCGGATGGCGAGGCGGGAGAACTGTTTGGTCTCTACGCCACCACCGGCCGGGCGGTAAGCTTTCTCGCCCCAGCCCTGTTTGCGCTGTTCATTAACATCTTCGGCAGCCAGCGCTACGGGATCCTGGGCATCATGGTGGTCCTGCTCGCAGGGCTACTGGTGCTGCTGCCGGTCAAGCCGCCCGCCAAGGTCTCCCCCGCCGTCGAACCTGTTTCCTGAGCCGACGCCTGGTTCAAGCCGATAATCCGGATGCCGGCCGGGGCCGCTAGAGATCGCTGCGGTGAAAATTCAAATGCGAGCGGGAGGCCGTCGGACCGCGCTGGCCCTGGTAGCGGTTGCCGTACGGACCGGAACCGTATGGGTGCTCGGACGGCGAAGTCAGGCGGAAAAAGCAGAGCTGGCCGATTTTCGAACCCGGCCAGAGTTTGATGGGCAGTGTCGCCATGTTGGACAGCTCGAGGGTGACATGGCCGGAAAAACCCGGGTCGATGAATCCCGCCGTCGAATGCGTCAGCAGACCCAGCCGTCCCAGCGATGATTTACCTTCCAGCCGTGCGGCAATGTCATCGGGCAAGGTGACCGTTTCGTACGTCGATCCGAGGACAAATTCGCCCGGGTGCAGGATGAAGGGTTCGTCGTGGTCAACCTCCACCAGCCGGGTCAACTCAGGCTGGTCTGTGGCCGGGTCGATGTGCGCGTACTTATGGTTATCGAAAAGCCTGAAGTAGCGGTCGATCCGTACATCCACGCTTGAAGGCTGGACCATGGCCGGATCATACGGATCAAGAACAATCCGGTCGTCGTCGATTTCGGTTCGTATGTCGCGGTCGGAGATGAGCACCAACCAAAAATACCGCATCGACCCTCTGTGCCAACAATGGTCTGCCGTTCTTAGGGAATGCCGATCTCCGTGCGCACTGCATACAGCTCGGGGAAGAACGTCAGGCTCAACGCGCGCTGAAGGAATCCGACCCCGCTGGATCCGCCGGTTCCCTTCTTCATGCCGATGGTCCGTTCCACCGTTTTGAGGTGCCGGAACCGCCAGAGCTGGAAGTTGTCCTCCAGGTCCACCAGTTCCTCGCACGCTTCGTAGACGTCCCAGTTTTCCTTCGCGTGTTCGTAGATGTACCGGTACACCTGCACCAGCTCCGCATTGGAGGTGTGGGCCTCGCTGACGTCCCGGTCCAGCAACTCCGGCGGAATATCAAAGCCCCGCCGGGCGAGCAGGCGAAGGAATTCGTCGTAAATACTCGTTTCCTGCAGCAGCTGTGACAACAGCCGGTGTGCCTCCGGGTCACTCTCGAAGACGGCCAGCATTCCGGCGTTCTTGTTGCCGAGGAGAAATTCAACCGCCCGGTACTGATACGACTGGAATCCCGATGACGAGCCAAGGTCGCTTCGGAATTCGGCATATTCGGACGGTGTCAGGGTTGCCAGCACCGACCATTGCTCAGTAAGAGTTCGCTGAATGTGCTTGATCCGCGCAATGCCTTTCATGGCCATTCGGAGATCATCTGCCTGCAGCCGCCCCCGCACCGCCCGGAGCTCATGGAGGACCAGCTTCAGCCACAGCTCGGAAGTCTGGTGCTGGATGATGAACAGCATCTCGTCGTGGTGGATGGGGCTGCTGACCGGCCGTTGTGCGGAGAGGAGCTGGTCCAACTGGAGATAGGAGCCATAGCTCATCCGTTCACTGAATCCGGTCTCGATGTCCGGCTCAAGACTGCGTGTGTTGTTATTGTTGCTCATGCCTCGCCTCTTTGCGCTGCCGCTGATGGTCCGTGCGAACTGTCGGTTCCACCCTAGGCCACGGGCACTAGAGTGGAGGTTATGCATGTCGAAGAGACGCCTCTGCCCGGAATCGGTGTCCGCAAAGATATCGTGACCGGCTCCGGCCGCCGGATCGGAATAGTGAGCCAGCGCGACGGGCACACTGAACTGATCATCTCCCGGCGTGACGATCCCGATGCCTGCCTGGCCTCAATTCCGCTCACTTCAGATGAAGCAGCCACTCTGGGCAATCTGCTCGGATCACCACAGCTGATCGCGCAGCTCCGGGAAGACCATCGGGACCTGCCCGGAGTCAACACGCGCCAGTTCCTCGTCAACCCGGGCTCACCATTCGACGGACACAAACTCGGGGATACCCGGATGCGGACGAAATCGGGAGTGTCGCTGGTGGCAGTGATGCGTGCCGGTCAGGTGCAGCCTTCGCCCACCCCCGATTTCACCCTGAAGGGCGGAGATCTACTGGTAGCGGTGGGGACCGCTGATGGCCTGGACATAGCCGCCGAAATACTTCAGCACGGTTGAGGCCCGGTGACCCACAGCACCGTAACGCTCATTGAACTGGGAGCCGTCTTTTTTGGGCTCGGATTCCTGGGACGACTGGCTGGCCGTATAGGCCTCTCCCCAATCCCTCTCTACCTGCTGGGTGGATTGTTTTTTGGTAATGGCGGCTTTGTCGAGCTGGGCGGGCTGACCGAATTCAGCGAGATAGCCAGCGAGATCGGTGTCATTCTGCTGCTATTGATGTTGGGGCTGGAGTACAGTGCCAGCGAGCTCGTGACAGGCATGCGCCAATCGTGGATGGCCGGCATTCTCGACATCGTGCTGAACTTTTCGCCTGGTGCATTCGTCGCGCTGATGCTGGGCTGGGGACCGGTCGGCGCCCTCGTCATGGGCGGCATCACGTACATTTCCTCATCAGGCATTATCGCGAAAGTCCTGACGGATCTGGGCAGGCTGGGCAACCGGGAGACCCCGGTGATCCTATCGCTGCTGGTGTTCGAGGACCTGGCCATGGCTGTCTATCTGCCGATCCTCACCACTGTCCTGGCCGGAGTCAGCTTCGCGGGCGGGTTGCAGGCAGTCGGTATTTCGCTGCTGGTTGTCACCATTGTCCTGGTGGTTGCCCTGCGCTATGGCAGAGCCCTCTCCACCGTGATTGACAGCGAGGACCGGGAAGTCTTCCTCCTGACCCTGTTCGGAGCCGCTCTGCTCGTGGCTGGTATCGCGGCGACAATGCAGGTTTCGGCCGCCGTCGGCGCATTCCTGGTGGGCATCGCCATTTCCGGCACGACGGCGCAGAACGCCTCCCGGGTACTTGAGCCGCTGCGCGACCTGTTTGCGGCCATGTTCTTTGTCGTATTCGGCCTGAACACCGACCCGGCCTCGATTCCCCCGGTGCTTGATTGGGCAATGGTGCTGGTCGTCGCCACCACCGTCACGAAAATCGCAACGGGCTGGTGGGCCGCCCGGCGCCAGGGGATAGGAAGGCCCGGACGGGCACGTACGGGTGCCGCCTTAGTTGCCCGCGGCGAATTCTCCATCGTCATCGCCGGTCTGGCCCTGGCCTCCGGCGCCGTCGATCCTGAACTTGCGGCGTTGGCGACGACCTATGTGCTCATGATGGCCATACTGGGACCGATCATCACCCGCTTCGCCGAACAGCTCCTCAAACCCCGCCGGGTCCGGCCAGTACCGCCGGTGGCCACCCGGAATACCCCCTCGGACTGATGCTGAAGGTCGACGATTTTGACCTTGCCGGGGCTGCCGTGGGGGTGCGGTCGTAAGGGATGTTCTGAGACGGTGCCACACTGGGGTAAAGTAAATCTCGTTGTTTTGCAGGGACTGGAATGATCAGTTGGTCCCTATGCGGGCGTAGCTCAATGGTAGAGCGCTAGCTTCCCAAGCTCGATACGCGGGTTCGATTCCCGTCGCCCGCTCGTAAAAGAAATCCCCCGCCGGCCTTTGCCACTGACGGGGGATTTTCTATTGCCAGGCCGTTCAGCCGCGCTCTGCGCGCCGGTCGTATTCCGGGTCAAATCCGGCGCGGTCGACCTTGCGGTGATATCTCATTCCGGCCAGGCCACCGAGGATGGCCCCTCCCAAAGTCACCAGCACCAGCCCCACCAAGGTGAGGATTCCGGTCATCGTCATAATGCCCTGATCCATAGGGACCTGCGGCACGCCGTTGAAGTTGCTCAGCGCCCCGAATTGAGTGCCTGCAATGGCGCCGATAACGGTAAGGATGACGGCCACGATGATGGCCCAAAGCCATACACCCAGTCCCTGTTTGGCACCGCTGAAGCGGGCCATCCGGCCGGCGACGTACCCGCCGCAGTAATAGGCGATGAAGAGAATCAGCAACAGAATAACGATGCCCCAGATTCCTGCAGCCTGCGGATCCTGGACCACCTGACTGGCTTCAGTATTGGTCGCAAGACCGATCGCTCCAGCGATGACGGCTGCCAACGCGGCCAACAGCACCGTCATGCCAGTCGCGGCCAGCCAGCCGAAGAATGCCGAGCCAAACTTCATGCCGCCGTAGGCTTCCTTCTCCCGCGCCAGGTTGCTGTCATGGTCGGCCACCCCGCTTCCGGCAGCAGTCGCGCCGTACCCCGTTGTCCGCCCGTACTCGTCCGCATCGGGGTCCAGCCGGTGCGAGCGATCCATGCTGCGCTCGCCCTGTATCCGGTCCCCATCATTGGCCTGGTGGGCGCTGACGTCCCGCCGGTCAAAGGTGCGCGTCTGGGTATCTTCACTGGCCGGACGGTCAATGGCACGCGTCCGCGCATCGTCGCTGCCGGGACGGTCAATGGCGCGGGTCCGCGCATCGTCGCTGCCGGGAACGTCAAAGGCCTGCGTCCGCGTATCGTCGCCGGCAGGCTGGCCGCCCGCGCTGCCCGTGCCGCTGTCCCCTGCCGCATGGCGGCCCTCGTCGGCGTTACGGTTCTCATCGTTGGAGTCGCCGGTGCCTTTGCCCGGCGTATAGCTGGTGCTCATCTCTGCCTCCTAGCGGGCCTAAGTGTCCTTGCCCTGTTCCGGGCGGCGTCCGTGCGCTTGGGAGTTGTGCGGGTCCTCAACGCCCTCCGCCGGGGCATCCTCGTCGACGTCGCCGCCGGCTTCTTCTGCAGTTCCGCGAGGGTGCTCAAGATCTTCCGATTGAGGGCCGGTGAGCTGGTCATACCGGTTTTCGCCGAATCCCTCCGACTTCTCGTCACTGCCGCTATTGTCCTTGTCTCGTCCTGCAACGTGGCGGCCGCCTCCCGACTTACCGTCCTTGCCCTTGTTCATGTCTGCCTCCTTGAATGAAATTAAAAGCTCTACTGGTCTTTGGAACGCTGATCGTCGCCGGCGCGGTGCCGGTGGCGCTCATCGGCCCTGCCCGCGGCCTCCGGGCCGGATGCATCACCGCGTCCGCCGTCGTCTCCGGCAGCAGGTGCGCCGGAGACCTGTGGGGCCGCACCTGCCGTCGTGGGTCTTGGACCAGAACCGGCCTGATCAGCCGGGTACGATTCCGGCGCAGCCGTCGCGGTTTCGCGCTGAGCGGCCCGGTCGCGCTGGCTCTCCGCCGCACCGCCGGACTCCGGGTCCGGAACTACTTCGACTTCTTCACGCTGCACGGGAACTGTCATCGTTACGTGTTCTGTGACCGTGTATTTACGCAGTCGAACGCCTTCGGCATTGCGCCCGTCGGAGGTGTCATCGTGCTTTAGATCCTGATCGTAGCCGCCGCCATAGCTGCCGTCACCGGCGTCCTCCCGCACAGGTTCCTGGCGCACACCCTGCCCGCCGTGACCGTCGCCGACGTGTGCACCGCCACGTTCTGGTTCCAAGCCGTAATAGCGGTAAAGGTCCGCTTCCTGCTCACGCTCAAGGTGGCCGTGGGCGAGGTCGGTCCGGGGAGCGTCCTTGATCTTGTCCCGTTCGTACGGAACGCGCACATCATTTCCTTCGGCGGAAGCTTCACGTAAGGGAATGAATGTTTCAGAATGGCCAAACAATCCGGTTTTGGCCGTTACCCATTCAGGTTGCTGAGAATCGTCGCCGACGAATACCTGTCCGACTTTCCCTACTTTGTCTCCGTTTTGATCCAGAATGATGCCGGAGTTCTTCAGCAGGTTGTCTATTTCTCCAATGCTGATCATTTATCCTCCTTTGAAAGGGGAATTAGATGATGACGCGCGCCATCTCTGTAACCCAATGGGTACAAACCAGAATATCTTAGTCAGCACACTTATGATTTTCTACGTAGACTAGTAGTCAGCGCGCGCTTCCGCAAGGGTGATGCGATCAGAGCATCGTCCCAGGAAATGTGCGGCCGTAATACCCGGCGGGAAAGGAATATTTATCATGTTGCGATTGGTAACCCTCGCCTTTGCGGCGTGGCGTTTCTACCGAAAGTTGAAGCGCAAGAAGTTTTGATTTGCTGACGCTTGATGCCTCAATTACACATGGCTGGAAGCCGTTCCCGTACGGCTGACGATGCTTACCGGATACGAACGCCGGCGCAGGCTGAATTGCAGCATCAAATGTCCCCTGCGGGCGAGGATGACGGCGATCACGACGGAGGCGGCCGCCGGTACCGCCCCGGCGATAAAGATAGTTGCGTGCGGACCTGCATTTTCCGCCAGCCAGCCGATCATGGGACCGCCGATTGCCTGCCCGCCAATGAGCACCATGACATAAAGGCTCATTACGCGGCCGCGGATCCGCACATTCGAGGACATCTGCACCAATTGGTTCGCGCCGACCAGAAACAGCAGACAGCAGAAGCCGGCACAGATCATGAGGGCTGCAAACAACCACATTGAGGGTGCAAACGCGCTCAAGGCCATCATCACCCCGAATGCTCCGGCGCTGCCAATCACAGAGCGCAGGCGCAATGTCCGACGGCGGGTGGAAGCCAGCGCCCCGGCCAGGGCGCCGGAAGCGATCAAGGTGTTGAGCAAACCGTAGCCACTCGCACCGGTATGGAAAACTTTATCGGCGAAGGCCACCATCAGCACCGGCGAACTCATCGCAAAGACCGCGACGAAGGCGCCAATGACGGATGACCAGAAGATCGCAGGTTTCTTCACCGCATACCGGAAGCCCTCCCGCAACTGGCCCTTTCCTTTGGGAACGGAGGGGGTGCTCGTGAGCTGGCTGGTGTTCAGCTTGGCCAGCGTGATGATGGTGTAGAGGCATGCGGCAGCATTGACGGCAAAAGCCCAGCCACCGCCGACGGCGCCGATCAGGATGCCGCTGATCGCCGGGCCGAGCATGCCGCCCACCTGGAATATGGACGAATTCACGCTGATGGCATTGCGCAGATGCCGCGGACCGACAAGTTCATTGACAAAGACCTGCCGCGCTGGATTGTCAACGACGACGACGAGCCCGAGCACCAGCGCGATGCAGTAGATATGCCAAACCTGAATGCCCCCGCTCAGGGCCAGGACGGCCATCAACGCGGCCATAATTCCTGCGACGGTCTGGGCGACTATCATGATCCAGCGCTTGGAATATCGGTCTGCGATAATGCCCCCGTAGGGCCCCAACAGGAGCATGGGCGCGAACTGCAGGGCGACCGTGACGCCGACCGCTGCCGCGCTGCCGGACAGCTCGAACACCAGCCAGTCCTGCGCAATCCGCTGCATCCACATGGCGATTACGGCCACCAGGTGCGAGGCCGCGAATAACCGGAAGTTTGGCACTTTCAGCGAGACGAAGGTGTCGCGCCAGGCTGGACGTTCGACGGCGGTGGGAATGGGTGCTGTGGCAAGACTGCCACCAATGGAAGTGGCCTGAGGTGGGGGTGCCAAGGTGATTCCTGGGTTTGAGGGCACAGCTGTGCGCCGAAGGGTTGTAAGGGATAAGGAAGGGCGGGACCGGATCTATAGATTGCCCGCCGATGATATTCGTGCCACCTATCTAGAGGTACGACGTCGGCGTGCCGGTGGAACTGCGGTTTCCCTTTCTAGGTTACGCTGGCTCCGGGGTATTGAAGAATTACATACAGTCTATAAGTCCCATTACGTTTGGTAATGCGGTCTGCATTCACACGGGAGTGAGCATGTTCGACCCAGTCCAACTCAGGACATTTCTCGCGGTAGCCGAAACACTGAGTTTTACTCGTGCGGCAGAGCGGCTTGAACTCAGCCAGCCCACCGTAAGCCAGCACATCCGCAAGCTCGAATCCGCCGCCGGCAGGCTTCTCATTACCCGCGATACCAGGGAAGTGCGGATGACGGACAACGGCGATGCGATGGCTGGTTTCGCACGGACAATACTGGCCTCCCACCAAGCGGCGGCGGCCTACTTCAGTGGATCAGCCATGCGGGGACGCCTTAGGTTCGGCATGGCGGACGACCTCGCCATTACCGGCTTGCCGCGCATCCTGCGGAACTTCCGCCAGCTGTATCCACACATAAACCTCGAACTAACCGTCAGCCAGAGCGACAAGCTTCACCGCAAACTGCGATCCGGCCAGTTGGATTTAGTCTTCATCAAGTGGTGGGCCGGCGGCGATGAAGGAACGACCGTACGGCGCGACTCTTTCGCCTGGGTCGGGCAGGAGCACACCAGCATCGAACCTGGCGCGCCCGTGCCGTTGGTCAGTTACCCCGCACCGGCGCTGAGCAGGAAGCTGGCGATCGACGCACTGGAGAACGCCGGACGGACCTGGCGCATTACCTGCACCACCCGTGAAGTCAATGGAATTCTCGCCGCAGTACGCGCAGGCATCGGCATTGCAGTACTGCCCCAGTCGTTGATTCCGGATGACCTGGCTCAGGCACATTCCCGCTTTGATCTCCCTGCGATTGGCGAGGTCGATTTCACGCTGGTGCCAAATCCTCTAGCCAATCAGGAACTCGTTTCCGCTCTCAGCAGTGCCATTCTGGACCGCACTATGCACAAGTCGCTGTAGCGCACAGGTAGAATTGTTCCGTTATGAATCGCACGATGTTCAAATCCAAGATCCACCGCGCCACGGTCACCCACGCCGACCTGCACTATGTCGGCTCCGTCACCGTGGATCTCGACCTGCTCGAGGCCGCCGACATTCTGCCCGGCGAACTGGTTTCCATCGTCGATATCACCAATGGCGCACGGCTCGAGACCTACTCAATCGCCGGCGAGCGCGGTTCCGGAGTGGTGGGGATTAACGGTGCGGCCGCCCACCTCATGCATGAGGGCGACCTCGTTATCCTGATTACCTACGGGCAGATGAGCACTGCGGAAGCCCGCGAATACGAACCCATCGTTGTGCACGTCGACGAAAAGAACAAAATCACCCGGTTGGGCAACGATACGGCCGAAGCTGTCAGTGCCGGCGTCGAGCGTCCTCCGCTTTCCATTGTGAGATAGCCGCAGCTGCAACGTCATTCATTTACTGCTGCATTATTTCCCGCGCTGATTTAACTCCTGCATTCAGGATCTTTAAATAACGTCCCGGCAACAATACACAGCATACTTTCCACTTCACCGGCAAATGCTCTTTCTTTATCCGGGTTGAGGGCATATCTTCGAGAGACAGTTGTCTACGAGGATGTGGAGGCACGGTGAGTACGCAGATCGGCAAGGGGCCCCGTGCCCATACCCGGGGCCGGCGCTTGGCAGCCACCATTGGTTCTTTGGTTATCAGCGCCACCTTACTCACCGGCTGCGGCCCGGAGCGGAGCGCCCCTACCCTTACGTGGTACATCAACCCCGACGCAGGCGGTCAGGCCGAACTCGCCAAACGTTGCACCGAAGCGGCAAACGGCGAGTACTTCATCGAAACTTCCCTGTTGCCCAGAGATGCCGCCGCACAGCGCGAACAACTCGCCCGGCGGTTGGCAGCCGGGGACAACTCGCTGGACATCATGAGCATCGATCCACCGTTTATCCCCGAGCTTGCGCTCTTCCTCGAGCCTGTCCCCGATGGCGTGGCCGAACGCACCACTGAAAACACCTTGGACGGCGCACTGGCCGGCGCCATGTGGCAGGACGAACTCGTGACTGTTCCGTTCTGGGCGAATACGCAAATTCTCTGGTATCGCGAATCAGTGGCAGAGGCCGCAAATCTGGATATGAGCCAACCTGTCACGTGGAACCAGATCATGGAGGCTGCGGAAAACCAGAACAAGGATCTGGGGGTTCAGGGTTCACCGGCCGAGTCGATGACCGTCTGGGTCAATGCACTGATCGAATCCGCGGGCGGACAAATCCTGCGCAATCCCGGCGCTCCGGCCGAGGAACTCCAGTTGGGATTGACCAGTGAGGCCGGACGTGAGGCCGCCCGGATTATTGGCACGATAGGCGATAAGGGACTGGGCGGTCCGGGTCTTGCAACCTCCAACGAGAACGACTCCCTCACCGGGTTCCAAACGGATGATGGGTCATTCATGGTCAACTATCCGTTCGTCTGGCCCGCCCTGAATGCCGCCGTCGAAGCCGGCACGTTGGAACAGTCGGTCCTGGATGATGTGGGATGGGCCTTGTTTCCCCGGGTCTACGAGGATCAACCAACTGCTCCTCCCCTTGGCGGCATCAACCTGGGCGTCGGCGCCGAAAGTGACCACCCCGAGCTTGCCTACGATGCCATCGAATGCATCGTCCAGCCGGAGAATCAGACATACTACTTCCTCACCAATGGCAACCCGCCCTCGAACTCCGAGGCTTATGAAGATCCGCGTATCGAGGAAGAGTTCCCCATGGCTCCAACTATCCGTGAGTCTCTCGAACTTGCCGCACCCCGTCCGCAGACCGAGTACTACAACGAAATTTCCAGCGGCATACAGCAGCTATGGTCTCCGCCGGTAAGCGTGGAACCCAACGTCACGCCGGAGGAGTCCGAAGAGTTCATTCTCGCGGTGCTCAGAGGGGAGAAACTGCTGTGAGCAGTACAACACTGAACAAGCGCAGCCACGCTGCCGGCAAACCGCCCAAGCAGGTGCATAGTGACCGGGTGAAAGCAGAACGGCGTCTGGGCTGGTATCTGGCCGGACCCGCTTTCGTCGTGATGCTCGCGGTGACGCTCTACCCGATCCTGCAGGCGTTCGTCGAGTCGTTGTTCTCGCTGCGGCTGACGGCCCCGGACCAGAGCGAGTTCATCTGGTTCGGCAACTACATCACTGTCCTGACCGACGTCGTGTGGTGGCGGGATCTGGGCGTTACGTTGTTCATCACCGTCGTCACAGTCGCCGTCGAGCTGGTGCTCGGCTTCGCATTGGCACTGGTGATGCACAAAGCGATCAAGTCCCTCCGCGGCCTGCTCCGGACCGTCATCCTGGTGCCGTATGGCATCATCACCGTCGTCTCCGCCTATGCATGGTTCTATGCCTTTGACATCAACTCCGGATACATCAACTCCTGGTTCAGCTGGCTGCCGTTCATCTCTCCGGACCTGAACTGGTTCGCCGATACCTGGACTGCATTGTTCGTCATCATGGCCTCCGAAATCTGGAAAACCACTCCCTTTATCTCGCTCCTGTTGCTGGCCGGGCTGGCCCAGGTACCGGGTGAGCTGACCGAGGCCGCCGAGGTGGATGGTGCCACCTGGTGGGAACGGATGCGGCGGGTGATCATCCCTAATATGAAGGCAGCCATCATGGTGGCCGTCCTGTTCAGGGCCCTGGACGCGTTCCGGATCTTCGACAACGTCTTCATCATGACCAATGGCGAGCAGGGGACTGAAGTGCTCTCCTTGCTCGCTTACCGAACTTCCATCACACGGTTGGAGATTGGATTAGGCTCTGCGATTTCCGTATTGCTGTTCATCTGCGTGCTGATAATCGCCTTCGCCGCCATCAAGCTTTTCAAAGTGGATCTTTCCGGCACCACAGGAGATAAATAATGAGAAGCTCTACCCGAAAAGAAAAAATCTGGTGGGCCATCATCAGCGTCCTGGTGCTGATATACGCGCTGTTTCCGGTGGCTTCCATCTTTGCCACGTCATTCAAGACACCAAGTGACCTCACCTCGGGCAAGCTTCTGCCAACAAACTGGACGGGCGAAAACTACGAGCAGATCCTCGTCGGTTCTGCTCAGGATCTCTTCCTCCCAGCTCTGCGCAACTCCATCGGCATCACCGTCATCGCCACGTTTATCGCCGTCGTACTGGCCACATTGTGTGCCTACGCGATTGCCCGGTTGAACTTCCCAGGCAAAAAGCTGATCCTGACGACGGCGTTGGCCGTGTCCATCTTCCCGGTCATCTCGATCGTGACTCCACTGTTCAACCTATGGCGGACCATCGGTCTTTACGACACCTGGATCGGCCTGATCATCCCCTACCTCTCGCTCACACTGCCGATCTCCATCTGGACGTTGGCCGCATTCTTCCGGCAGATTCCGTGGGAACTGGAGCAGGCGGCACAGGTGGACGGAGCAACCAGCTGGCAGGCCTTCCGGAAAGCCATCGTCCCGCTGGCCGCACCGGGGGTATTTACGACGGCGATCATCGCCTTCTTCATCGCCTGGAACGACTTCGTGTATGGAATCTCGCTGACCTCAACCGAGGCGGCCCGGCCGGTTCCGGCGGCGCTGGCCTTCTTCACCGGTGCGTCGCAGTTCCAGTCCCCCACCGGGGCTATCTCAGCCGCGGCGATCATTGTGACCATTCCGATCGTGCTGCTGGTGCTGTTCTTCCAGCGGCAGATCGTATCAGGATTGACCCAGGGCGCGGTCAAGGGGTAACCCTCGTTCCATACCCTTAGCCGCTCCCCCGGAGCCCGATTACAGATAAGGACTTGAATCCCATGGCTTCCATAACTCTGAAGAACCTCGTGAAGAAGTACGGCGATGGTTTTCCGGCGGTCAATGACGTCAGCATCGATATTGCAGACGGCGAATTCATCATCCTCGTAGGCCCGTCAGGCTGCGGCAAGTCGACTTTGCTGCGGATGATCGTCGGCCTGGAGGACATCACCGAAGGTGAACTGCTCATTGATGGTGAGCGGGTTAATGACAAGGCCCCGCGTGACCGGAACCTGGCTATGGTGTTCCAGAACTACGCGTTATACCCACACCTGACGGTGTATGAAAACATCGCGTTCCCACTGCGTCTGGCCAAGGGCAAGCACAGTGAGGACGAAGTCAAGCGCTTGGTGGAAGAGGCAGCCTCGACTCTTGAACTCACTGACCATCTGCAACGCAAACCGGCCAACCTCTCCGGTGGCCAGCGGCAGCGGGTGGCAATGGGCAGGGCGATCGTCCGGCAGGCAGATGCTTTCCTCTTTGATGAGCCGCTATCCAACCTGGATGCCAAACTGCGCGGCCAGATGCGTTCCGAGATCTCACAGATGCAGCGCCGGCTCGCCGTCACTTCCGTCTACGTTACTCACGACCAGACGGAGGCCATGACGCTGGGCGACCGGGTGGCAGTGTTGAAGAAGGGCGTCCTTCAGCAAATCGCTTCCCCACGCGAACTCTACGAAGAGCCGGCGAACATCTTTGTCGCCGGGTTCATCGGCTCACCTTCCATGAACTTCATCCCCGGCCAGGTCGAGGACGGCAAACTTAAAACAGTGCTCGGTGACTTCGATGTTCCGGCAGAGAAGCTGGCCAAAGCTGAGGGCAAGAAAATCGTGATGGTGGGGATCCGGCCCGGGTACTTTGAGGACGCCAAACTCGTCGATGAGGCCAAGAAACAACACGGGGCGACCTTCACGACCGAATTGACGCATACAGAGTGGCTCGGCAACGAACAGTACGGTTATTTGAACTTCGATCCCAGCCCGGAGGTGCGGGATCTGCTCAACAGCCTTGCCAAGGATCTCGATGCAGACGAGTTGAAGCCGCAGATCGTGGTGACGCTGGATGCCTCGAGCCGGCTCAGGGCCGGCCGCGAATCCGAGCTGTGGCTCGATACCCGCAAGCTGCACCTCTTCGACCCGGAAACCGGCGAGAACCTCACCCGCGATGCCGAAGCCGGCGCAGCCCTTACCGACGAGGCCAACCAGGAACGGGCCGAGGAAATCGCCACCGCCCGCGAGCACGACAGCACGGCCGGGGAGCAGCGCGCGTCCTGATCTGTTTGTGTTCCTCCTCGCTCCATTACGCCTCAATATCACTGTTGAAGCCATGAGACGGTAACGTGAAAACGTGCATGCCAGCTCTCCCGCCGTCCGTATAGCAGCCGCGTGGCTGCTCGGTTTGACGTTGGCAATTGCAGCTGGGATCCTGACCATCTTCCTTGTCAACGTGAACGTCTACAGCCCGCAGCAACAGATCAAGGCGTATCTGCAGGCACTCGAAGACGGAGACGGCTCAGAGGCACTGGGTTTGCTACGCGCCACCGTCCCGAATGCGAATCCGGCGATGCTCGACGGCGAAGGGCTTCAGTCTGCGATGGACGGCGTCGAGGACGTGAAGATCGGCGAAGCGGCTCCTTCAGGCGATGAGCGTGTGACTATACCGGTCGAATACAGCGTCGATGGCAACACCCTGACAACCACTTTCACCTTGGAAAAGGTGGACACCGTCTGGATGTTCTTCGATGAGTGGGCGTTCGTTCCCAGCGTGCTGCCAACTGTCAGTGCTTCGGTCGTGAACGGAAACCACGCCACCATGAACGGCGAAAAGGTGGGGCTTCCCGGCGGCGAACAATCTTTCGCGGTCTTCTACCCCGGCGAGTACACGGCTTCCTACAAGACGAAGTATTTCTCGGCTGACCCGGCCGAGGTTACCGTCAGTACGCGCCAGGACTCTTCGTCCTCACAGCTGACCCTCGCGGCGGAACCGACGCAGAAGCTCATTAACGACGTCGATGCGAGCCTGCACAAGTACCTGAACGAGTGCGCGAAGCAGGACGTCTTCTACCCGGACAACTGCCCGTTCTCCCATCCCGGGACGCCTTTCCTGGCTCCCGGAGCCGACATCTCCTGGTCAGTAACGGAATACCCAACCGTGGAGATCGACGCCTTCAACGGCGCCTGGGTGCTCAAACCACTGACCGGAACCGCTATGGTCCGGAGCCAGCAGATCGACACCTTCTCCGGCGCCATCACCCCCCTCAGGGCGAAGCATGACTACCGCTTCACGGCGCGCCTCAATGTGAGCGAGGGCAGCATCAGCGTTACCCCCGTCGTCGAGTAATCCTTAGTCGAGACCGCGGAGATCCAGCGACAGCTCCGTATCGCCACCGGACGAGACGCTGACCGGAATACCCCAGTCCTGCTGGTACATGTGGCAGGCTGCGTGATCAGGGATCTCGCCGCCTTCCTCGCCGTCGCAAGCGGCCGCACGGGCCGTAATGTGCAGGACTCCTTCGGTGATGTCAGGCGACAGGGTCAGCGTGCGGTTCAACCCGATGGAAGTGCCACCGCCGCCAGTCAGCAACTCCGGTGGAGTGGCGGAGATCTTCAACTGGGTGGGATCGCCCCAGCGGTCATCCAGCTTTTGCCCCGTGGGGGCCGAGAACCGGACGGCCAGGTCGAAGGCTCCGGGAGCGACGTCCGTGCGCGGCCGCTGGGTCTGGGATGCACCCTCGTCCACACGCTGGGCGGACTTGGGAATGGGAATCCGGACCAGCTGGTGCTTATTGGACTCGACCACGATCAAGACCGGCTCACCCGCTCCGCCATCGGCTGCCGCGGTATCCAGGAGCACGTCGGACGGCTCGGCAAGGCCCTGCGCCAGGGTCGTCATCTGCCGGGTGGCTGGATCGTAACGGCGGACCGCTCCGTTGTAGGTGTCGGCGATGGCCACAGAGCCGTCGGGAAGGTCCGCCACACCGAGCGGGTGCTGCATCCGGGCGTCCTCGGCCTCGCCGTCGCGGAAGCCAAAGTCGAACAGTCCGGTGCCAACGCCGGTATGCACCTGCACGCCGGTTCCGGTCCCACCCTTGAGATCAAGGAAGCTGACCACCCGCACGGCGGAAGATTCCGAATCCGCCACCCAGATGTTGCCGTTGGCGTCCTGCGCCAGTCCGGAGGGCTGCGCGAACCAGGCATCCGGCGCGGCCCCGTCGAGCAGCCCTTCATCGCCTGTTCCGGCGAAGATGCCGACCCTGTTCGAGACGGGATCGAAGGAGAAAAGCTGGTGCACTCCGGCCATGGCGATAATCAGCGCTTCGGCCTGTTCGGACCAGAGAACGTCCCATGGCGAGGACAGCGCGACGGTGCGCGGCGCACGGTATTCCAACGGCGTGCTGCTCGTGTCCACCGCCACGGAGCCCGCCGGCATGGCTGACTCCCCCGACGAGCCGTCCGATACGGCCACCGCGGAGGCACCGTCCGGAGAGCCAGCCACAGCAGGTTCCGCCAGCTTATGCGAGACCGAGGCCTCCGCCAGATCGGCAGCATCCGATTCCTTGGCAGTGCGGCGGGATGCCTCGGCGTCGAGCAGCCGCTGCACCCCGGAGCCGACGACGGTGGTGACCTCGCCGGAATCCAGCCGGACCCCGCGCAGCAGGTGATTCACAGAATCGGCGATGACGACGTCGTACCCGCATTGGTTCCGGACGCTCTCAGGCAGCAGCGCCAGTCCCTGCGGTTCATTGAACTGAGCCTGGCCAGGTCCGCCGTCGGCCGAGCCGCGATCTCCTGTCCCGATGGTGCGCACTACGGTGGTCAGGTCCGGTCCGAGCTCGACCAGGCGGTGGTGCCCGGTGTCTCCGACGAGGAAATTGCCCGATGGCAGCGCCAGCACCTTTCCGGGGAACCGCAGGTCGCGCGACGGCGTCTCGGCGGGCACGTAGGGGCCGTCGCCGCGGTGCAGCGTGCCTTTGGCCTCGTGCTCGGCCACCAGTTCATCGACCAGCGACTCGAGCCCGCCAGCGTGGCCCTCCCCCGCGAGGTGGGCAACGATGTAACCGTCCGGATCGACGACGACGAGGGTCGGCCAGGCGCGGGCGGTGTAAGCCTGCCAGGTGGTCAGTTCCGGGTCGTCCAGTACCGGGTGGTGGATCTCGTAGCGTTCCACGGCCGAGGCCAGCGCCTCCGGATCCGCCTCGTGCTCGAACTTGGGCGAATGCACCCCAACAATGACGAGTTCGCCGGCGTACTTTTCCTCCAGCGGACGCAGCTCGTCGATCACATGCAGGCAGTTGATGCAGCAGAAGGTCCAAAAATCGAGGAGGACAATTTTTCCCCGGAGATCGGCTAACTGAAGTTTCTTTCCGCCGGTGTTCAACCAGCCGCGGCCCTCGAGTTCTGAAGCGCGCACACGGTAGTTGGTTCTCATTAGGTCCTTCGCTCGTCTATCTTCTCGTCACGTTCAGCCAGTGTGGCAAACATATCGTTATAAGCGCTAAGTTCGGACTCATTATTTCTGTCCGCGGCCCTATCTTTACGTTTCGTTTCACGCGCGTCCGTCCGCGACCACATCATGGCGACGATTATCGCCACCAGGACGGTCGGGACTTCGCCGATTCCCCACGCGATTGCGCCGCCGAGCTGCTGGTCTTCGAGCGCCGACGGGCCCCATGGCCTGCCCAGGTTTCCGAACCAGCTGGCCTGGATCAACGACGTCGAACCCATGATGGCAACACCGAAGAAGGCGTGGAAAGCCATCGTCGCCAGCAGCATCAGCAGCCGCAGCGGATATGCCGCCCGGCGCGGAACCGGATCAATGCCGATCAGTGAGAGCACGAACAGGTAGCCGGTGATCACGAAGTGCAGGTTCATCAGCTCATGGCCAATGTGCTCCCGCAAGGCGAACCCGAACAGTGGTGAGTAGTAGAACAGGATGATGCTGCCGGCGAAGTTCACCGCCACGAAAATGGGGTGGGTGACCAGCTGGGAAAACTTCGAGTGCACTATGACCAGGATCCACTCACGGATCCCGCGTGTGCCGTCACCGCGCGGCCTGAGTGCCTTCAGTGCAAGCGTGATCGGGGCTCCGAGCACCAGGAAGATCGGCACAATCATCGTCAGGGCCATGTGATCGACCATGTGGGCGCTGAACAGTACCCGCCCGTACACCGCCGGCGGGCCGGAGGTGAAGTAGGTCAGCGCGAGAAGACCAATGATCCAGCTGATCGTCCGCAGCCAGGACCAGCTGTCGCCACGCCGGCTGACCTTGTGCCGGCCCAACAGGTAGGCGATTCCCAGCGTGAGGGCCAGCGCGACCCAGATCCAGTCCATCCGCCACTCTGTGAGCCAGCGTATCGGCGTCAGCTCCGGCGGCAGCGGATAACCAGTGAGGATGCGGGCCGGAGTGGCATCGGGTGCCAGTTCTTCCGGCACCGGTGTGGCCGTACGGCTCAGCGCGACCGCGACGCCGACTGTGGCGCCCATGATGCTCAGTTCACCGAGGATCAGCTGCCACAGCGCCCGGCGGGCGGACATTGCCCGGCCTGTCGATGAAGCGGTCAGCTGCGGCAGCACCCACTGACGGTGCATGAAGCCGATCGCGCCGAGCAGCACGGTGGCAAATGTCTTGACCAGCACCAGTTGCCCGTATTCGGACGTCAGTGCGGCGAAGTTGCCCAGCCGGACAGCTGCGTTGATGATTCCGGAGACTGCCACCAGGATGAAGGCAAACCCGGCAAGGGAGGAGAATCGGCCCAGGACGACGGCGGTGATGTCCTTGGTGGTGCGGCTGCCGGCCAGTTGCTTGGAGACGACGGCAAGGGCGATGATGCCGCCCACCCAGAGGCAGACGCCAATGAGGTGGAGTCCGAGCGAGCTGACGGCGCCTTCGTGGTCGGCTGCACTGGCAGAGTGTCCCACCAGCGCCATCGGGACGAGCGCCATCGTGGCCAGCACCGCCGTCAGGCCAAGGCCGGTCAGCGAGCGCACGCCGAACGTCAGCGTACTTACGATGGCGGCGATGATCGTGACCGCGAGCCAGGCCCGGCCCACCTCGAGGTCGCTCATGAAGTAGATCAGCTGGCTGGTGTACTGCTCCCCCGAGCTAACGGGCAGCCCCGCCGCATCGGAAAAGGTGAACACCAGCACGGCGATGGCGGACAGCGTCCAGACCACCGAGGCGCTGGAGGCCAGCAGCATCACCCGTGCGAATGCGGGATGCTCCGGTTCGGCCTCCGCTTCAGAACTGCCGCGGCGGAAGCCACCAGTCCGTTTGGGAAGGATGACCACCGCGAAGAGAAGGGAACCTATGACGGCGGCCAGCGCCATGTTGTGGATGGCATCGGCGAGCGGCAATCCCCAGCGGACTATGGCGCCGGGGTCTCCGGCAATCCGCGCGGCGGCTGCTCCAGAGAAGATGAGCGCCAGGACGGTGGCCAGCACAGTAGCGCCCAAGCCAACCAACAGCCACGGGGAACCGATACCGACGCCGGCCCGTGCCGCCGTCGTACCTGGCCCCGCGCTGGAACTCGTCTGATTGCTTGCTGCAGGCACGTTATCTATTCTCGACTCTTTGTAGAAAATGCACTAATTCTGTGCCACCTATCACTCTAGTCCGTACATCGGCGGCGAACCTTGGACTTAGGTTGTTCGGCGCCGGCACCCCCGGCGGATGGGCACAAGACCACCGGCAGGCATGAGAAAGGGGCGGCAACCAACCGGTCGCCGCCCCTGACTGTCTAGCTGTTTAGCTGCGTCAGCAGAAGGATTACTTCGCCGCTGCCTTGAGCTTGCTTCCGGCAGTGAGCTTGACGCTGTGACCGGCTGCGATCTGGATGGTCTCACCCGTCTGCGGGTTGCGGCCCTGGCGGGCTGCACGGTCGGTGCGCTCAACTGCGAGCCAACCCGGGATGGTGATCTTCTCGCCGTTGGAGATCGAGGTCGAGAAAACCTCGAACAGGGCGTCAAGGACGGAGTTCACTGCGGTCTGGCTGGTGTCAGCCTTGGCAGCAACTTCGGAAACCAGTTCACTACGGTTCTTAGCCATTTATGTCCTCCTGGACTCTTCTTCAGCTCGAGCACAGCACGGGTGTGAGTGCCTCTGTTCGAAAAACCTACCAGCTTCGCGGCAAAAACCCTGCAAATTCGGGCATTTTCAGGGATTTTTCAGCGAAATGACGGTAAATCCGCCGGTATTTACGGGTTTCAGCCGCTCCGGCACCACTATTCCGGCGCAGGCGAGCCTGACGTGCAGACCGGCATCCGGGCATGAAAAAGGGCGGCAACCAGAGGTCACCGCCCTCTTTCGAAAGCCTTAGCCGTTGCTTACCAGCTGGACTTGGTCACGCCGGGCAGCTCGCCACGGTGTGCCATGTCGCGGAAGCGGACGCGGGAGATTCCAAACTTCTGGAGTGTTCCACGCGGACGGCCATCGATCTGGTCGCGGTTGCGCAGGCGCACCGGTGATGCGTTGCGCGGCAACTTCTGCAGGCCGAGGCGTGCCTCTTCGCGTGCTTCGTCCGAAGCGTTCTCGTCAACCAGCGTCTTCTTCAGTTCGAGGCGCTTGGTGGCGTAACGGTCTACAACAAGCTTGCGCTGCTCATTGCGTGCAATCTTTGACTTCTTCGCCATGCTTAGCGCTCCTCTCGGAATTCGACGTGTTTACGGATTTTGGGGTCGTACTTCTTCATGACCAGGCGGTCAGGATTGTTACGACGGTTTTTCCGGGTCACGTAGGTGTACCCGGTGCCCGCGGTGGACTTGAGCTTAATGATGGGACGTACGTCCTGTGCTTTTGCCATTAGAGCTTCACCCCGCGAGACATGATGTCAGCGACCACGGCGTCAATGCCACGCACGTCGATGGTCTTGATGCCCTTGGCAGAAACCTGCAGGGTCACGTTGCGGCGCAGGGATGGGACCCAGTAGCGCTTCTTCTGAATATTCGGGTCGAACCGGCGCCTGGTGCGGCGGTGCGAGTGCGAAATGCTGTTTCCAAAGCCCGGCTCGGCTCCGGTCACTTGGCAGTGGGCTGCCATGACTCTCCTCCAGTAGTTGATGTAACGGTACGCAGTTATTTGCAACTGTTTACATTGCGGTTAAGAGCGTCCCGTCACCAGTAATGACACCGTTATTACTGCGGACTATCCGTAAGAGTCTTCCAACAGCTGACTGCTGGAATCCCTCGCCGCGGGGAAGACGGTGAAGATCAGGTGCCTCAGGAGTGGACTCCACCACTACGACAGCCTTCAATTCTAGGTATGTACGGGTTCTCGCGCAACTTACAGCCTGCGTAGTTGGGTGTCAGCAGGCCTCAGTGCGCGACTTAACGCTAGTCCAGTTTAGGGCGGCGGCGTTCATATGGCTAATTGAGGCTGCCAGCGGCCGGGCCGGAGTGACTGACCTCACCCCGGCCCGCCGCCGGCAGCGCTTTCCACCTGTTACTGCTGTGCTCACTCCCCATCGCGGAGCAACCAATGATTCGGCGCCAGCCGGCCCACAATCTTCTTGCCAACCCGTTCCAGGTCAGCCACATCCTGTTCGTCCAGCCCGTCAAAGATCAGGTCCCGCACGGTGCTGACATGCCCCGGCGCCATGGCTTGGATGGTGGACATTCCCTCGTCGGTGAGACACGCCGTCGTCACCCGGGCATCCATAGCGCTGGGCTTCCGTTCGACCCAGCCGCGGTCCTCCAGCTTCCGCACTACGTGCGACAGCCGCGAGAGCGAGGAACTGGTCCTGGCTGCGAGTTCGCTCATCGGCAGCGTCCTGTCCTCCGCCTCGGAGAGCATGGCCAGGACGTTGTAGCTGAAAAGCGAGAGTTTGCCCTCGCGCAACAGCTGGCTGTCAAAGGTCGCCGGCAGCACCGTGGAGGTAAAGACAAGCGCAAGCCAGGCCTGCCGCTCCTGGGGCGTGAGCCATTGGGGTTCAGTCATAATCCGATTATCCCACAGGCACTTGACACTTCAACCGCAATGGGTTTACATTAGTTGTAGCTTCAGTTGTAACTTAAAGTTATGGAAAAACGAAGCCACCCACTACGGAACGATTCAGCATGAAAAACCTACTTACCCGCCTCTTCGGAAAGAAGAAAACAATGACCAGCATCACCATTATCGGAACCGGCAACATGGGACGCGGCATCGGCTCCCGTGCACTCGCCTCGGGCCAGACCGTACAGTTCCTCGACCGGGACGCCGCGAAGGCAGCGGAACTGGCAGCTGAACTCGGAAAGGACGCAACCTCCGGCTCCATCACGGACACACCGGAAGCCGGCATCGTCGTTCTCGCCCTGCCGTTCGACGGCGCAAAGGAGTATGTTTCGGCCAACGCCGGCGCCCTGGCAGGCAAGGTCCTGATCGACATCACCAACCCGCTGAACTTCGAAACTTTCGACTCACTGGTTGTTCCGGCTGACAGTTCCGCAGCGGAAGAAATCGCCAAGCTGGTGCCGAACGCCCAGGTCGTCAAGGCCTTCAACACCACGTTCGCCGGCACCCTGGCCGAGGGCAAGATCGATGGCAAGCCGCTGGACGTCTTCATTGCCGGTGCCGATGAAGCCCGCGCCCAGGTAGCCGAATTCGTCCGCAATGCAGAACTGCGCTCCTTGGAGGTCGGCGGACTGCATCACGCACGCGAGCTCGAAGGAATCCAACTGCTGGTGATGGCTATGCAGGCCAATCCCGCGTTCGAATCCTTCAACTGGGACACCGGTCTCAAAATCCTCAACTAATATCCTGCCGGCAACCGCCGGTATGAACGAGTGGCGCCCCGGCACAGCCGGCGGCGCCACCGTCGTTTAACTACGGCGCGGGTTCGCGCCGCTGCAGATCAGGAGCGGTCCTCGAAGCTGGCGAGGACGAATGCGTAGTCCCAGGCCCGGTCCTTCCAGCCCTCGTACCGGCCGCTGGCCCCGCCATGGCCGCCCTGCATTTCCGTCTTGAGCACCACAGGGCCGCTCTCCGGCGCGACCTCCCGCAGTTTCGCCACCCACTTGGCCGGCTCCACATACAGCACACGCGTGTCGTGCAGGCTCGTCACCGCCGCAATCTTCGGGTACTTCACGTTCCGGATATTTTCATACGGCGAGTACGAGGCCATGTATTCGTACACCTCGGCACTCTCGATCGGGTTGCCCCACTCCTCCCATTCCAGCGCGGACAGCGGCAGGTCCGGGTCCAGAATGCTGGTGAGGGCGTCCACGAAAGGCACCTGCGCGACGACGCCGCAATACAGTTCCGGTGCCAGGTTCAGCACCGCTCCCATCAGCAGTCCACCGGCGCTGCCGCCCATCGCGGCCAGCTGTCCCGGCGCGGCCCAGCCTTCGTCGAGTAGGTAGCGCGAACAGTCCACCAAGTCGGTGAAGCTGTTGCGCTTGTTGAGCTTCTTGCCATCTTCGTACCAGGGCCGGCCCAACTCGCCGCCGCCGCGCACATGCGCAATGGCAAAGACGACGCCGCGGTCCAGCAGCGAGAGCCGCGGGATGGAAAATTCCGGGTCCATCGAGATCTCGTAGGATCCATAGCCGTAAATCAGCGTCTTATGCGTTCCGTTCGGTTCTATCCCGGCCTTGGAAATCAGCGACAGCGGGATCTTCGTCCCGTCCGCGGCCGTCACCCAGAGCCGGCGCTGCTGATAGTCCGCCGGGTTGTAGCCGCCCAGGACGGGCGTTTCCTTCCGCAAGGCCAGTTCTCCGGCCGCCAGTCCACCGTCCGCACTCCCGGCGCCGAGTCCGACGTCGTAAATTCTTGGCGGGGTGATGAAGGAGCGGTAGGCGATCCGGATTGACGGGGCATCGTAGTCGGTGGCGGAACCGGAGCAGGAGAACAATTCCTCGTCGAACTCCGGCGACCACCACGGCTGCTGCCGTTCGGTCCCCAGCCCGGCCAGCGGCAGGATCTTCACCGTTTCCAAGGTGTCCTCGCGCACCCCGAGCAGCAGATGCCCGCGCAGCGCCGAGGCGCTCTCGATCCGCCGGGTGCCGGAATGGGCAATCACAGTCTTCCATTCGGCCGGCGGAGCGCCCATGGTGACCAGCGAGACCATCGAGTTGGCGGCGTCGTAATCATGCACCGCGACAAAGCGGTCCTCACCGTCCAGCTCAACGTGTTCGACGTCGTACAGCACCTTGGCCTCGCGGCTCAGGACGAGCTGCGGGGCGGCGTCGGGAACGGAGACATCGAGGATGTGGACCTCGCTGAATTCGCTGCAGCCCGAGGAGATGAACAGGTACTTGCGGCTGGCCGAGGCCTCCGCGCCCACCCACATGCCCTGGTCGGGGTCGGTGTAGACGGCCGTGTCGTCGGAGACCGGCGTGCCGAGAACATGCCGACGAATTTCGTATGGGCGCCAGGAATCGTCGACGACGGTGTAGAAGACCGCCGTCGCGTCCAGGCTGAAATCGGCTGAGTAGAAGACGTCGGGGATTTCATCCGGGAGGATTCCGCCGGTGCGGAGGTCCTTGATCCGCAGCGTGAACCGCTCATCGCCTTTCAGATCCAGCGAGTAGGCCAGGAAGTTGCCCGATGGTGAAACGGTGAACGCGCCGATGGCGAAGAACGCCTGGCCTTCGGCCTCGGCATTGCCATCCAGGAGAAGTTGCTCGCCTTCAAAGGGGACACCGGGTTCGATGACGGGCGGCGTCCAGTCGCCGGTGGCCGCCGTCCGGTAGAACATCGGATACTGGCCGCCCTCGACCGTGCGGGTGTAGTACCACCAGTCGCCATTGCGCGCCGGCACGGAGAGGTCGGTCTCCAGAGTGCGGGACTTGATCTCGTTGAAGATGTCGGTGCGCAGCTGCTCCTGACCGGACGTGACCGCATCGGTGTACTCATTCTCGGCCTTGAGATGGGACAGTACCTGCTCGGATTCCTTGTCCCTCAACCACTCATAGTTGTCCACGAACTCGTGGCCGTGGTGAACGCGGGTGGTGGGGATCCGGGGCGCTGCGGGAGGTGTTTCAGACATGGGCCAAGCCTACCCAAGAGCCGGCAGACTCAGCTGCGTTCTGCCACCCGGCACAGTCCGGGATACCGGGCGGAGAGCGAATCGCCCGAGGACACTCCCCGGATCCGGCGGCTGAACCAGGGTCCGACGAAGTTCCGCACCCAGTCGGCCTCGGCCTTCAGCGCTTCCAGCCGTGCCACCGGCGTCAGCTCACCGAAACGGGGAGGCTCGATGGCGTGTTCCGCCTCCAGCTTTTCCAGCACCTTGGCGGCCATATTGATATGTCCGGCAGTGGACATATGCAGCCGGTCGGTATCCCACATCCGCCGGTCTTCATATTCATCAAAACGCCAGTAGTCGACGATGATCGCCCCGTGCTTGTCCGCGATTTCGCGCAGCAGTTCGTTGTAGATCGCCGTGCGTCCCCGCATCTTGCCGAAGACCGGCGAGGCTACGGCGTCGAAACCGGTGAACATCACGACGTCGGCGCCGGTGGCTGCCAGCCGGGCGATGCCGTCGTCGTACTTTCCCATCAGCAGATCAATATTGATCTTGGTCCGCAGGATGTCATTGCCGCCGGCGTAGATGCTCACCAGGGTCGGTTCAAGGGCGACGGCGGCATCGATCTGTTCCGCCATAATTTGGCCGAGTTTCCGGCCGCGGATGGCGAGATTCGCATAGCCCCAGTCAGAGTCGGACCTACAGAGCTGCTCTGCCACGCGGTCGGCCCAACCGCGCACGCCATGGGGAAGATTCGGATCAGGGTCGCCGACACCTTCGGTAAAAGAGTCACCCAGGGCCACGAACCGCTTAGCAAAAGTCACCAAGACAGATTACTACCGGAGTGAAGGCACTGTTGCCACGGGGCCGCATTGGTTAGCGTGGAGATGTTGGGGAAGCGAGGAGCGTCACCATGCGTATTGCCATTGTCGGAGCCACCGGAAATGTCGGCACAGCCCTGCTCCGCCGGATCCAGGAATCCGGCGTCGCAACAGAGATTGTCGGGATTGCACGCCGGAAGCCGGCCACGAACCGGGAGCCGTACCGCGGTGTGACCTGGCGCGAGATCGATATCGGCCGCTTTGATGCGCCGGATAAACTTGCCTCGGCGCTGGAACGCGTGGACGCCGTCGTACATCTTGGCTGGATTCTGCAACCCAACCACGATGAGGAGGAGCTGTACCGGGTCAATGTCACCGGCACCGGGCATGTCACCGCGGCAGCGGGCAAAGCCGGCGTGCGCCATTTGGTCTATGCCTCCTCGGTGGGGGTTTACAGCCCGGCGCCGAAGGACCGCCGCACCGGCGAGGACTGGCCCACCGGTGGCATCCATACCTCCCACTACAGCCGGCAGAAAGCGGCAGCGGAGCGCATTATCGACCGGTTCGAGGCTGCCTATCCGAAGATTGTCGTCAGCCGTCTTCGTCCCGGATTAATCTTCCAGACCGCCAATGGAAGCGAGGCGGGACGGTACTTCCTAGGGCCGCTGGTGCCAAAGAACCTGGCCGATAAGATCAAGCTCCCCATCATGCCGCTGCCGCACACGATGATTTTCCAGGCCGTGCATGCCGACGACGTTGCTGACGCGTACTGGCGGGTGCTGGAACTTCGTGCCCGCGGAGCATTCAATATCGCGGCCGAGCCGGTGCTGACGCCGTCGGAAGTGGGGAAGCTCTTCGGCGCCAATCGCACCTTCCATATCCCCGTCAACGTGCTCCGTGTCCTGGCGGCCGTGACCTGGAAACTGCGGCTGCAGCGTTCGGACCCCGGCTGGGTGGACATGGCCGCGCAAGCGCCCATTATGGATACCGGCCGCGCCAGGGATGTGCTGGGCTGGTCACCGGGGAAATCGTCAGTGGACGCTCTCGCGGCCGTGATTTTCGGATTGGGTAAAGGTGGCGGAATCGTCGGATCTCCGCCGTTGCAACCCCGGGACTAACGCCGCGGCGGCGCCCGGCTTTAACGACGCCAGTAGGGAACCACGGGTTAACGCCGCCGATTTTACCTGGCGGAGGCGGTCCAAATCCGGTTCTGGCCGCCGGCTGTGCCAGGCTCATAGCCTGCAGCTCCCGCCCACGTTCCGTCTCGGCGTCGAACTCCGCGCCGAAGAGAAGGGACAAAACAGATCCGCCGGTGCCTCCAAAATTGGAGGCACCGGCGGACTTTATGCGGCTGGGTATCGTCTAATCGCCCGGCCGGGTCTTCCCGGGATGTGCTCTGGCAACGAAGCTGTCCACGGGAGGTATCTATTTATGCCCGTGCTGCGGTCAATCCGCTGACGGAGGGGTCGATCACGGTCCAAGGCGGCGTGACGGCGTCGAACCCGCGGCGCACATTGGCACCCAGGTTCTTGAAGCCGCCGGACATCAGGGGCCGCCGTTCACCTGCAGGTGTTGCAGCCCTTCCAAGCGCGGCAAATGTGGCAATAACAAGGACGACGAAAAGCAGAGTCATCATCATGATCAGCAGCCTCCTTTCAGGCGTGTCGTTTGTGCTGACACTGACTACTGTGCACGGTTAAAGTTTTTAGCACAAGCAAATTTTTATGCAGATATGCTTTAGAAAAGCTACATTGTCCGCTTTGCCGGCGCCGCTTAGATGCCTTCGGACTTTCCACGCCGCCAGTACCCCATAAAGGCCACCCGTCTACGGTCGACGCCGAGATCCCGCACCAGATACCGGCGCAGCTCTTTAACCGTTCCGGCCTCGCCTGCGATCCAGGCATAGAAGTTCGTGGACTCGGCGTGCTCGTTCGGGCTGTCCCGGGCCGGCGATACCGCTGGGGCCGCCTCAGCCCGCTGCGCCGCCGTCGTCGGAGTATCCCAGAGAATCACTTCATCAATGTCGACATCTTCGGGTTCTTCGCCCCTGTGGTTCATTCCAGCGGTGCTGAGCAGTCCGCGCCCGCCGCGGACAGCAGCATCCAGCGCCTCTCCATGGGGACGGCCGTTGCGGGCAAGCCAGGTGATCTCAACGCCGGAAGCGGTATCGATGTCGACAAAATCGTCCGCATCCGGTACCTCCACGTAGGCATTACCGGTGAAGTCTGCCGGAAGCGATTCGAGGATGCAGCTGATCGCGGGCAGGGCGGTTTCGTCGCCGGCGAGCAGGACACGGCGGGTGTGCGGGTGCAGCTCGTCGACATAGCCCGCCGCCGCGCCCCGCGCCATGGCCGGAGGCCGCCACTCGATGCCGGGGCAGGACCCATTGAGTTCATTGGGACCGATGATGGTCAACCGGTCCCCCACCTTCGCCTTCGACGCCCAGTTCGAGGCAGGTCCGCCATTGCCATCGGCGTCCAGATGGATCACGAAATCGACATCGATCTGCGGGCCATACGCTTCCGCTTCCGGACCGTCGAGGCGCGCATTCCGCACCGTATACGTGCGCATGTGGCCGCGGGTTTCCGGATCCATCGCCAGCCACTGCTGGTACCACCCCTGGGCCAGCGTGCCGAACCTGGGCAACGGGTGGCCCAGCGAAGGCACCATCAGCTTAATCCGCAAGTCCAGCGTGGACCGTATCCCACGTTCGTCGACCGGACCCCGGCTGAACTGCGCGAGCCTCTCCCCCGTGAACGTGATGCGGCGGAAATTGGGGCTGAGCTCGGCAATGCCTGCTACCTCGACCTCGAAGGTCAGCATTGGAGGTGCTTCAACGGTGGCGGTCATGAACTTACCTCTGCATGCGTATCGGTGCTGGTATTCGTCTCGTGCGGTGTTTCTTTAGCTTCCTGCGCTGCCGTCGCTGCGCCATGGTGTCGGCCAATGGGAATGATCATGGGTGTGCCCGAGATGGGATCGGCGATAACCCGGGAATCCATTCCAAACACGTTCTGCACCATGGCCTCGGTCACCACTTCGGCGGGTGCACCGGTGGCTGCGATCCGTCCGTTCTTCATCGCGATCAAGTGGTCGGCGTAGCGGGCGGCGAGATTCAGGTCGTGCAGCACAATCGCGATAGTGGTGCCCGCGCGGTGATTCAGGTCCGTCAGCAAGTCCAGCACCTCAATCTGGTGGCTCACATCCAGGAAGGTGGTCGGTTCGTCGAGAAGCAGGATGTCGGTTTCCTGGGCCAGCGCCATGGCAATCCAAACGCGCTGGCGTTGGCCGCCGGACAGTTCGTCCACGGACCGGCTGGCGAGTTCCAGGGTGTCGGTAGCCGCCAAAGCAGCGGCGACGGCGGCGTCGTCGCCCTTGCTCCACTGCCGGAACCAGCCCTGGTGCGGGTAGCGTCCGCGGCCCACCAGATCGGCAACGGTGATTCCGTCCGGCGCGACAGGTGTCTGCGGCAGCAGCCCGAGCATGGTGGCCACCTGCCGGGTCGGCACCGAGTGGATCGATTTTCCATCCAACAGAACCGAGCCGGAACGGGGTTTTAGCAGCCGTGCCAGCCCGCGCAGCAGCGTCGACTTGCCGCAGGCGTTCGCGCCGACGATCATCGTTACCTTGCCGCTGGGAATGGTGATCGTCAAATCTTCGACGACGGTGCGCTCGTCATAGGCCAGAGTCAGATCCTGCGCCTGCAGGAAATGTGTAGTGGTCATGTCGGTCCTTCCTAACCGGCCGTGCCGTTGCGGTTGGCGGAGACCAGCAGCCAGAGCAGGAACGGCGCCCCCATGGCACCGGTAATGACGCCGACCGGCAGGGACACTCCGGGAATCATGTTGGCGGCCACGAAATCGGCGGCGAGCACGATCAGCGCACCAATCAGGGCCGCCGCGGTCAATGAGGCCTTGCCGCCCAGCGCCCGCCGGGCGATGGGTCCGGACAGGAAGGCGATGAAGGCGACCGGCCCGGCAGCTGCGGTGGCGACGGCGGCAAGTGCGACGCCGGCCAGCACCAGCAACAGCCGCGACTTCTCCACCCGTACGCCAAGTCCGGCTGCGGCGTCGTCACCCATTTCCAAGCCGCGCAGGCTCCTGGACAGCACCGTGGCCAGGGGCAGCAGGACCAGCAGGGAAATGCCGAGGATGGACGCGCGGTCCCAGTTGCTCGAATTCAATGATCCGTTCATCCACACCAAAGCATCCTGGGCGGTATTGATATCCGTCCGGGTCAACAGATAGGACACGGCTGCAGCCATGATGGCGGCGAAACCAATGCCCACCAGGATGAGCCGGTAGCCGGCCACACCCCCGCGCCTGGACAGCGCATAAATGGCGCCGGCGATTACCAGCGCACCGATCAAGGCTGCTAGGGACACGGCCAGCCCGGCAGCGCCAAAAACGACGATGGCGAACACCGCCGAGGCGCTGGCTCCATAGCTGATGCCAATGATGTCAGGACTGGCCAGCGGGTTGCGGAGCATGGTTTGGAAAATCGTGCCGGAAACGCCGAATGCAACGCCGATCATCACGGCCACCACCGCACGCGGAAGCTTGTATTCCATCACGATGAAGCTCGCCCCGGGAATTTCCGCCCCACCAATCAACCGGAAAAAGTCCGGGATCGTGACCGTATATGTCCCCAACAGAATATTCACGAAAAAGAGTACGACGACGGCAAACAGCAAGGACGGCAACACCACCCTGGTGCGCCGCGAGTTGCTGCGGCGTGCCAGCCTGACAGTCTCGATGTGCGGAGATTCCAGCGGTTCCCGCTGAGAATTCCGGGCGGAATCCGCGTGCTGGTACAGGACCTGCCGTTGCGAAAGCGAAGCCATCTAGAGTGTCACCAGCTTCCGCCGCCGGACCAGCCAGATGAACACTGGCGCACCGACCAGCGCGGTCATAATTCCAGCCTGGATTTCACTTGGGGGCAGGATGACCCGGCCCACCACATCGGCGCCGATCACCAGCAGCGGGGCGGCGACCGCTGAGAAGGGAAGAATCCAACGGTAGTCAGGACCGCAGATCGTGCGGACCATATGCGGGATCACCAGCCCGACGAACCCGATCGGACCGGCCATCGCCGTAGCGGACCCGCACAAAACGACGACTCCTACAGCGGTAAACGCCCGGGTCAGGCCCACCTTCTGGCCGAGCCCGCGGGCGACATCATCGCCAAGCGAGAGACCGTTGAGGATCCGGCCGGTCAACATCGTCATCAGCAGCCCGACCAGCAGGAACGGCAGGACCGGCAGAATCAGGTCCCAATCGCGGCCGGAAACCGAACCGACCTGCCAGAAGCGGAAATTGTCCAGCGTTTCCTGGGAGGAGACGAGGATGGCATTCATAATTGAAGCCAGCCCGGCGGTCAGGGCGGCCCCGGCGAGCGCGAGTTTGACCGGCGTCGCACCTTCACGACCCATGCTCGCGATGGCATATACGACAACGGAGGCAAAAGCAGCGCCAATGAAGGCGAACCAGATGTAGCCGGTCAGGTCGGTGATGCCGAGGAAGTAGATGGCGAATACGACGGCAAGCGCGGCGCCCGCGTTCACGCCTAGTATGCCCGGGTCGGCGAGCGGGTTGCGTGCCACGCCCTGCATCGCGGCTCCGGCCAGGCCGAGGGCAACACCCACGCAAAGGCCGGTAATGGTTCGAGGTATCCGGGCACGGACCACCGCATGGTCGCCACTGGCTGGATTGAAGTTGAACAGGGCATCGATGACGACCTCGAAGCTTGTCGCTCTGGCGCCGAAGGCCAGGGAGGCTGCACAGAAGAGGACAAGAAGGACGACGCCGGCCAGGAGTTTGAGTGCGTTCCGGCTCTTTGGCGGCCGGCCGAGAGAGTCGACTTCCCGGATGGATTCAGCGTCGGCGTGCAGGTCCACGGAGGAGGCCGATGCTTCATCGCCGGTGGTGGAAGGAGGCAACCTTGTGCTGATTGTTCCGTCCGCAGGGGTGCGCCGGGTATCAGGGGCCACGGCCACGTAAGCACCTCCTCGATTCCTTTGAACTGAACTTAAGTAAGGCTAGCCTATGGCGGCGCCTAATAGGAAACGAATCTGTACCCTAATTCAGCCGTCCGGATCCTTGCTGACACGGCAACCAGGACGGTGCAAGACTGTACGCATGAGTGCAGAACCGCAGGGAGAAGACCAGGAATCCAACGACAGGGATCCTGCCGATGAATCGACCGGCGGCGTGGCCCGACCCTCGGCCAGCAACGAAGGAACCGCGGCGCACGAGGACGACCTCGCGGTCCACCTCAGCAAACTCGCCCGTTCCATGCAGAACGAAGAAGACCCCGACGACATCCTCCGGTCCATGGTGCACGCCGCCATCGAGCTGATTCCCGGCGTCGAACAAGGCTCCGTCAGCGTTGTGACCGGACGCAAGGAGGTCAATTCACGTGCCGCCTCCAGCGAGTTGCCAAAACGGATCGATGCCATCCAGATGGAGGTAGGAGAGGGCCCCTGCCTGGACGCGGTTTACGAACAGCAGACAGTCCGGGTGGCCAACATGAAAGAAGAGCAGCGCTGGCCGCAGTTCAGCCCGCGCGCATTCCAGGCCGGCGCCGGAAGCATGCTCTCGTTCCAGCTCTTCGTCGAAGGTGACAACCTTGGTGCCCTGAACCTCTACGCCGGCGACGTCGACGTTTTCAGCGATGAATCCGAACATATCGGCCTGCTGGTCGCCGCACATGCCGCCGTCGCCTTTGCCGATTCACAGAAGACCAGGCAGCTTAATGAAGCGCTCTCCTCACGGGATCTGATTGGCCAGGCCAAAGGAATCCTGATGGAAAGGCATAAACTCACCGGCCAGCAGGCCTTCCTCGTCCTCGCCAAGGCCAGCCAGAACGCCAACATGAAGCTGATCGACGTGGCCGGAGAGCTCGCCGACACCGGCGAGATCCCCGGTCAAGAAGCCCGGTAATCGGACCCGGTTCGAGATGATCAGGCCGGGTAGTGGGGGCTGTGCCCGGCGGTGACCTTCTCGTCGTCGCGCACGGTTCCCGGAGCAGTTCCGTCTCCGAACGGCCGCCCGCCCAGCTCTTCTCGACCATGTTCACTCATCCAGCCGGACAGATCCGGACCCTTGGGGACGATCTGGGTGGGATTAATGTCCTCGTGCACGATGTAGTAGTGCTGCTTGATCTGCTCAAAATCGATCGTGTCGCCGAAACCGGGAGTCTGGAACAGGTCGCGGGCGTAGCCCCACAACGCCGGCATCTCGCTGAGCTTGTTCCGGTTGCATTTGAAGTGCCCGTGGTAGACCGGATCGAAGCGCACCAATGTGGTGAACAGCCGCACATCCGCTTCTGTAATCGTGTCGCTGACCAGGTAGCGCTGACCGGTCAGGCGCTCCTCCAGCCAGTCGAGCGCGGTGAAAAGGCGATCGTAGGCGTCGTCGTACGCTTGCTGTGAACCGGCAAAACCGCAGCGGTAAACCCCGTTGTTGACCTCGGTGAAGACCCGCTTGTTGACCTTATCGATCTCGTCGCGCTTGTCCTCCGGGTAAAGATCAGGGGCCCCGTCGCGCTGGAACTCAGTCCATTCGCTGGAGAAATCCAAAGTCATCTGCGGGAAATTATTCGTAACAACAGCGCCGGAGGGAATGTCGACGACGGCGGGCACCGTGATTCCGCGGGGATACTCGGGATCGCGCTTGAAGAACGCCTCCTGCAACCGCTCGATGCCCAGCACCGGATCCTTGCCGCCCGGATCCAGATCGAAGGTCCAGCTCCGCTTGTCATGCGTGGGTCCGGGGAATCCAATGGACAGCGCGTCTTCGAGCCCGAGCAGGCGACGGACGATGATGGTCCGGTTTGCCCAGGGGCATGCGCGCGCAGCGATCAGCCGGTAGCGGCCGGCTTCAACCGGGTATCCGTCGGCTCCATCCCTGGTAATCCGCGTTTCGATGTAGTTAGTGTCCCGCTTGAACTCCTGGCCGCCCGTGACGTACGCGCCCTTCGTGCTGTTTTCGCCCATCGTCTTTGCCTGCTTCTCGCTCGTCTGGCTCATGACTGCTCCTACACGTTCGTGAAATACTAAGGCCACTGGCTGTTAGCCTATCGTCAAGGGCAACAACAGCCGAAGGGACTACGCAATGAGCCAGAACCCGGATTCAACGCCGGCATCGGAGCCAGAGAGCGGACGCGGCCCCGCTGGGTCCGCCCCCGAGGGCACTGGGGGCCCCGCCCCGAAGGAGCAGCCAGGTTCCCGAGCCGGCCCGCGACGAAAGCACGGCTCACGCACCGGCGCGTTGTGGGTTTCCACTACAGCGTCGATCGTGCTGTTGATTCTGCTGATCATTTTCATCCTGCAGAATAACGGACCTGTCAGCATCGTTTTCTTCGGTTTTGAAGGATCAGTCCCGCTCGGCATGGCCCTGCTGATTGCGGCAGTGGCGGGCGCCGCCGTCGTCGCCATTGCCGGCATCGCCCGGCTGGCACAGATACGGATCAACGCACGGCGTGCCCGGAAACAGCAAGGCTAAGTGACCGCGGCGCCAGCATCGCCTGGCTCCGCTGCCGCTGACTTTCGCGGTTCATTCACGACGATCCGGGCGCAGCAATACACGCCCTCGGGATCCGGAATCGCTTCATGCCGGTTGTCCTGGCAGCCGGCCACCGCGCCCTCGAGCAATGCGCCGTTAAGACTGCAGACGACGTCGATATGGTTCCGCGCCAGCCGGTGGAAGGGGCAGTTGCCGAGCACGAAACCACCGGCGTCGTCGGACTCCGGTTCGAAACCATTGCGTTCCAGGACCGCTTCGATGGTGCCTGCCTCGGCGCCCATTTTCTCGCCTGCCGCCCGGGCCAGCCGCTGAAGCACGACCGAGGCCGGCTCCCCCGACGTCGCAGATTCCGTGATCGCAGCGGCCATCAGGTCGCCGGCCAATTCATAGTGCCGGTCCGGAATTGACGCCGATACCTCGCTGACCGCCGGCCGGTAAAACTTCGCCGGACGGCCTGAGCCCGGACCTTGCTTCTGGCCCAGCTTGTGGAATTCGGTGACCAGCAGGCCTTCCTTAACCAACCGGTCCAAATGGAATGAGGCCGTGCTGCGGGACATCTCCAGCGCCGCCGCCGCATCGTCCCGGCTCACCGGATCTCCGCTGCGGGACACCAGGTCGAACAAAGCCCGGCGCGATGGATCGTCGAGGCACGTCACAGCGGATATCCGCTGGCTGTGCGGCAACTCCTGCATCAGAAACCTGTCTGTCGACGTCTGCTATTGACACCAACAGTATCCGCTTCTAAAGTCAGAATTGTCAATTATAGAAGATCCGATGAGGTGGGTTTCATGTTACTGGACGCCGACTCCCAGGAAATGCTGCTCGATTCGATGCAGGCACCATCAGGTACGGCTACCGGGCCGGACCTTGTCCAACCTACCCGGCCGGAGCTGGCGGAACATACCGGTTCAGACCTGGCCGAACCCACCGGGCCGGAGCTCGAGACGACGGTCGATCTCGCCGCCGCCGAGCAGGCCATGCGGCAGTTCCTCAAAGCGCTCGGCCGCGACCCGTCCGACCCGCACCTGGCCGACACACCCCGCCGGGTCGCCCATGCCTTCGACGAGCTCCTCACCCCTCGCACCAGCACGTGGACCACCTTCCCGAACAGCGAGGGCTACTCGGAGCTGGTCCTGGTTAAGGACATCCCCTTCCACTCGCTGTGTGCCCACCATCTACTGCCCTTCCGCGGAACCGCGCACATCGGCTACCTGCCCGGCGACCGGCTGCTCGGCCTGTCCAAGCTCGCCCGCGGACTGGAACTCTTCGCCCGCGACCTGCAGATCCAGGAACGGCTGACCAAGCAAGTGGCCGACTGGCTGCAGGCAACGCTGCAACCGCGCGGGGTCGGTGTCGTCCTCGAGGCAGAGCACTTATGCATGTCCCTGCGCGGCGTAGCGGTCAGCGGCTCCCGGACGCAGACCTCAACTTTCTACGGTGATCTTGCCGTGGCCGGACCCATGCGGGACCAGTTCTCCGCCCCGATGAACCTATAAGGAACGAACGAGGAACGATCATGACAACCGAATCAATGGTGATTGCCGGTGGCGGGCTGGCCGGAGCGACGGCGGCCGAGACGCTGCGCTCGGAGGGATTCGACGGACCGGTCGTGCTGATTGGCTCGGAGAATCATCAGCCGTACCTGCGCCCGCCACTCTCCAAGGAATACCTGCAGACCGGCGACGCCGCCGTTCTGCCGGTGCTCGCCGAAAATTGGTACAAGGAGCACGACGTCGAACTGGTCACCGACTCGGTTTCCAGCCTGGATCCCGCCGCGTCACAGGTGCAGCTGGAGTCCGGCCGCAGCCTTCGCTACCACCGCCTCCTATTGGCCACCGGGTGCAGCCCGCGGAAGTTGCCCATTCCTGGAGCGGAGCTGGACGGCGTTCATTATCTCCGTACTGTCGAAGACAGTGACCGGTTGCATGCCGCACTTGCAGGCGGCGGCCGGCGGCTCGTCGTCGTCGGCTCCGGCTGGATTGGCATGGAGGTCGCGGCCAGCGCCAGCATGCTGGGCAACGAGGTGACTGTCCTGGGGCTCGAAGACGTCCCGCTGTCGGGTGTGCTCGGTCCCAAGCTGGGCACCGCCTTCCAGAACCTGCACATCAGCCACGGCGTGCGTTTCAAGCTACCCGGCTCGGCCGTGGAAATCAGTGGCGACGGCGGCAAAGTCACCCATGTAGTGACAAACGACGGCAGCCGGATTGATGCTGACGTCATGCTGATTGCGATCGGCGTCGTTCCGAATACCGGCCTGGCCGAGCAAGCCGGGCTCGCGACCGGCAACGGCATCCTGGTCAATGAGTCGCTGCAGACCTCCGACCCGAATATCTACGCCGCGGGCGACGTCGCCAACGCCTTCCATCCCGTACTGCAGGACAGACTGCGGAGCGAGCACTGGGCCAACGCAATCACCGGAGGCAAAACCGCGGCCAAGGCCATGCTCGGCCAGACCGTGCAGCAGAACGATATCCCGTACTTCTATACCGATCAGTTCGACCTCGGGATGGAGTACTCCGGCTACGGCCCACTGACTCCGGGTGCGGATATCGTCACCCGCGGCTCGGTCGAGTCCGGTGAGTTCATCGCCTTCTGGCTGCGGCACGGAAAGGTCGTCGCCGGGATGAACGTCAATGTCTGGGACGTCCAGGACGGCATTCAGGAACTGATCCGCTCCGCACGCCCTGTCGAAACCACGCGGCTGGCGGATCCGGACGTCCCCTTGGACGAGGTCTGATATGACGAAAAGCGCAACGGAGCTGAGCGCCTCCCCATCAGCCTCATCCTTCTTCCAGCCAGACTTGCGGCACGCGGTACACGACTTCGGCACGCGCGTTATGGACTTTGACCGCCAGATTGCACTGATGGCCATCGTGAACCGCACGCCGGATTCGTTTTATGACGCCGGCAGCACCTTCGCATTGGAGGCTGCGGTGACTGCCGCGCTGGCCGCCGTCGACGCCGGTGCTGATTGGGTGGACATTGGCGGCGCCCCCTTTGCGCCCGGCCGTGAAGTCAGCATTGCGGAGGAGCTGGACCGCGTGGTCCCGGTCATCGAACGCGTGCACGCCGCTTCCGACGTCGTTATTTCAGTCGACACTTTCCGTCCCGAAGTTGCCGCGGCCGCAATTACCGCGGGAGCCGCCGTCGTCAATGACACCACTGGACTGCAGAATACGGAGCTTGCCGACGTCGTCGCCCGTTCCGGCGCGCATCTGGTGATCACGCACAGCCTCGCCGCGCCGCGTACGCCCTACCCCCGCCCGCAATACCGGGATGTGGTGGCCGAGGTGGCGGATTTTCTCTGGGCGAAGGCCGAACTCGCGATGGACCTGGGCATCTCGGCGGACAAAATCATCATCGATCCCGGCCACGATTTGAACAAGAACACGATGCATTCACTGGAACTTACCCGCCGATTCAACGAGATTGCTGCCCTCGGATTCCCCACCCTGGCAGCGGTTTCGAACAAAGACTTCATTGGCGAGACCCTGGACCAGGAGAAACGGCAGCGGACGGACGGATCGCTCGCCGCCGCCATCATATGCATCCTGAACGGCGCCCGGATTGTGCGGATGCATGACGTCGCAGCAGCCAACTCCGCGGTCCGGTTCACTGAGGCCACCCTCGGGTTCCGGCCGCCCGCATACCTGCGGCACAACATGGGAGACGTGAACGAGTGACTGACACAGCGAATCCCGGCCCGCTTCCCGCTCCTGTTTCCGCGACAAGCCCGGCTGCTTCCGCCCCGCCGTCGGCCCCGTCCTCCATTCCGATCCGCCGCCTGCTCCCCTGGCCCACAGTCGATGAAGCCACGGACGGGCAACTGCTCGAGTGGTATGCCCCGCCAGCTGCTGGTGACGCGAATCCCTGGGTGCGGTTCAATTTCATCTCGAGCCTCGACGGTTCCGCGACTCTGCACGGTTTGTCCGGCGGACTGGCATCAGAGGCGGACAAGCGCATTTTCAATCTGCTCCGCTGGCCCGCCGATGTCATCCTGATCGGCGCCCAGACCGTTCGGGCGGAGGGGTACGCCGGCTCCCTGCTGGACGAAAACGGCCGGCGATGGCGACAGGAACATGGCCTGACAGAGCACCCGGTTCCCGCCGTCGTGTCCGGAAGCTTGCATCTCGAGCCCGCCAGTGCCTTTTTTACCGAGGCGCCGGTCAAGCCCATCGTTGTCACCGGCGGGAATTCATCCCCGGAACGACGGCGGCAGTTTGAGCGGTGTGCGGATTTGATCGTCTGCGGGGAGAACCGGATCGACATTGACATACTGCTCAAGGAACTCGCCGGGCGGGGACACCGGCAGATCCTGTGCGAAGGCGGCCCGCACCTGTTTGGCTCCTTCCAGCAGGCTGGGCTTGTCGACGAACTTTGCCTTTCCCTCAGTCCGACGCTGGTTGCCGGGCAGGATATGCGGATTGCCGTTAGCACTCCTGAGGAAGGCGTTCCCGGAACAGCCAGCAACGCCCCTAACCCAGTGGCGGGCAATGCCGCTATCCCAATGGCGCTGCGGCACGTGCTTGCCGCCGGAGACATGCTTTTCATGCGCTACTTAGCGAACAGAGAGAAAACGGACTCCGACGTCAATACGGATGCTGGCTCAGGCGATCCCGTCTAGCGGCAGTCGTCCGGCGGATCGATGGACGTGTTGCCTGCTCCCGCTCCACTACGGCACCACTCTGCCCCCTCCGTTGAGCCACTTCTAATACCTCGGAGCCGTTTTCGTTATTGTTTCGTTACCTGTTCTCGTCGTCCTGTTCGAATAATGTCAGTGGCGGCTGGTGTACTGAAGGTATGGCAAACGAGGAAGCACCAGAGGGCGGGAGCAGCGACGGCGCTCCCACCGGTGCCTTCGAGCTTCCCGAACTGGCCGGCCCACTCGGCGACGTGGTGCCCGGGGTCTTGTCCTTCGATGAAGCGACCATGGCCCTGGTCTCGGCCGGGCAGCTCATCGCGTGGGCGGAGGGGCTCAAAGCCCGCCTGGTCACCCGGCTCTGTGAAACCTCCGCCGGCACGGTCCCCCAGGCCGATCCCGCCGGCCCGTCACGGAACGCCGAACGCCTGGCCCGGATGAACGTCGAGGGCGAAGTCAGCGGGGCGTTGACCATCGCAACGAGGACAGCGCAGAAACTCATTTTCGAAAGCACCGAACTGGTCGGCTCTTTCCCCGCCACGCTCGAACGCCTCGAAACCGGGGAACTGAACCGGGACCAGGCCATGGTCATCATCGACCAGGCACAAACCCTCCCCGAAGACGCCCAACCCGAATTCGAGAAGGAAGTGCTTACCGAAGCTCCCGGCCTGCCACGGCCGAAGCTGGCCGGCAAGGCCGAGCGCCTGCGCGAACGGATGCATCCCGAATCCGGCGCCCGGCGGAAAAAGAAAGCAGCCTGCGACCGCAGGGCCTGGTTCCAGCCCGCCGAAGACGGCATGGCCTGGCTCGGCGCCTACCTGCCCGCCGAAGCCGCCACCGCCGCCTTCAACCGAATCACCGACGCCGCCCGGTCCCTGCGTTCCCCGGACGAGGAGCGGACCGGCGCCCAACTGAGTGCCGACGTGTTCACCGACCTCCTCCTCGGCGCCGGGCCGATCCCAGATGGACCAATTGCGGGCCTGAACGATGACAACAACAACGATCGTGGCAGGGGTGGGAATCCGTCCCCCGGCTCA
>NZ_JBTNCY010000014.1:0-74746 GCF_054511255.1 Arthrobacter monumenti
CCCCCAATACTTCCCACTTTGTGATGTGATTCACAGCCCTACTTGTAGGGGTACCGCACCGCCCCAAATGGGGTATACCCACCACCGGATCCACGCCAAAGTCAAGAGTCCGCACAAGATTCCCTCAAGATCAGCTCAAACCATTGACGAAAACGATAGTTAGACGTATAGGACCAAGACGCGGCAAGAGTGGTCTCATTTGAATTATTCGCCTGAGACCACTCTTGTTTGGATATTTGGTTTTGACTGGGAGGAATCTAGCCCTCTCCTGCCAGTCTCCACATAAACACCGTCATGGCATCCCGATTGATAGGTATGAACGGCCGGTACTCCGCCGTGGTGTCGTTGGTGCCATTTGTCCAGCCGGTGCTGATTCCCTGCTCCGCCAGCCAGGAAACCTCGTCATAGAACAGGTTGTCCGGGCTGTAGTCCACGAATGGCGACTTTGCCGGCCCCTTGTATCCTGGAGCCGGACCGTCGAAGGTGTCGCCCTTGGCGGTGGCGAATCGGTAGATGAAAGCAGCCATCGCGTCACGCGTGATCGGAGTGAATGGGCGGTATTCGACCGTCTTGTCCAACGGTCCGCCGGTCCAACCCTTTGTGATTCCCTGGGAATACAGCCAGGTGACCTCCTTATAGAAGAGGCTGTCGGAGTCGTAGTCCACGAACGGCGACTCCGCCGGTGCATCGAAGTCGGGGCTGCCGGCCAGCCGATATAGGAACGCAGCCATCGCATCCCTGTTCGTGTCCGCGTACGGGCGGAATGTGCCATCCTTCCAACCCGTAGTGATGCCCTGCTCAACAGCCCAATCAATCTGCGTCTTCCACATAGTTTCAGAAGAAACATCCTGGAAGTCGAGTGTGTAGGTATGGGAGCGAACGTCTGATGCATTACCGGCTTCGTCAATACCGATGTACTTCAACTCGATCGGACCCTCGATGGTTATCGGGGCTGTGTAAGGCTTGCTATCGGCTGTTGGAGTGGACCCATCAATCGAATAGTAGATATCCGCAGCCTCATCGGCAGTGAGTTCGACTGTTGATCCATAGCGGTAAGCTCCCGCAGTCTTCGAGGCAGTTACAACGGGTGCTGTGTCGTCACCGGGTTCGTCGCTTGGTTCGTCAGTTGGGTCGGTGGTGGGTTCTTCTGTCGGGTCTTCGGTTGGGTCGATGGTGGGTTCTTCTGTCGGGTCTTCGGTTGGGTCGGTGGTGGGTTCTTCTGTCGGGTCTTCGGTTGGGTCGGTGGTGGGTTCTTCTGTCGGGTCTTCGGTTGGATCAGGTGATTCAGACTCTCCAGTCTCCAAATCCAAAACGATGTCACTGAACTGAAGCATTTCGATGCCGGACAAGATGTCTGTGCCGTCGGCCCCGGTTCCACGGGCGTGGACTACCGTTGTCACGCCATCTGTGGTTGAGACGTCGTACTCCGCCTGGGCGCCGGAGAACACAGCCGTGTCGTCTTCAGACGATTCACGGTCCACCCGCATCTCCAGTACTGCCACAATGCTGGCAGGATCGATGGTGCCGGCGAGGATGTCTTCCTGCAGTTCATCCAGAGATGCAGCTGACGCGGTCTCGGATGCCGGGTCTGAAGGGTTTGTGCGCACGCTGAGCCGCACGTGCAAGGCGGCATCGCCGTCGATAATATCGTTGGCGCCGCGCCCTTCCAGAATGTCGCTGCCGTCGCCGCCGAAGATGAAGTTTCCAGCACCCCAAGTGGCGGTACCCTGCGGCAGGAGATCCGCCAGGCCCGCGATACGTGCAATGCCTGCGGCGTCCAAAGCATTGCCGGATTCCGCAGCGTCGTTGGCAGGAACCCTGTCGTCGCCGCGGAGCACATCATCGTCTTCCCCGCCGGAGAGGGCCTCCACTGAGAGGTACCTGTCCGCAGTATCTGGAGGGGTGTCCTCTTCAAACACCATGCGGAGATCCACGTTCGCGGCTCCGGCTTCCCTGGTGTGGGTTGACCAGTCGAAACCATCTGCGCCGTCGTTCCGCTGTACCCCGCCGCCGGCGAGCATGACGTCGTCTCCACCTCCGGAGTGGAAATCGTCCTGACCTCCATTGCTGATCAGGACGTCGTCCCCCAGTCCATTGACCGGTTCGTCATAGGGGCTGCCGGCGTCACTCAAGATCAGATCGCCGTTGCTGCCACCTTCGACCCAATCATCGCCGTCACCGCCGAATACAGTGTTTGCGCCGTCACCGCTGACCGTGAAGTCATTGCCGCTGCCCAGGATATGTTCGTTACCATCGGCTCCACCGGTGGTGAAGTCACTGCCCTCGCCGCCGAAGATGATGTCGAAGCCCGGTCCAGCGTCGATGGCGTCGTCCCCGTTGTCGCCGGTCAGGACATCATCACCTCCGAGTGCGGTGACCCGGTCGTTGCCGCCGGCGCCGAGAATGCTGTCGTTGCCGCCGGTGCCGGTTAGAACGTCGTCACCCTCGCTGCCGTGGAAGGTGCCTCCGGCGGGCGACTCGGCCACCCGGACTGCCGGGCCGGCGTTGCCGGAGACGACGGCGGCCCTGCCTGCCTTCCCATCGTTGGAAGCAGTCTCGGCCCCTGGAGGCGAGGCCGCCAATCCGGTCATGGTGGCAGAAAGGAGTCCGGCGCCGAGGGCAAAACCGGTGGCGCCGGCGACGAAAGGTTTCACGGTGGAAGCGGTCCAGCGCCGTTCATTAATGGCACGGCTGGAATGGGTGCCGCCGGATTCTTTGGGACTCAACATGATGCACGCCTAAGGTGGGCAATAGTGTTCATGACGAGAATGCGCCCCTGACCTTGGAGGAACCCTTAACCACTTGTGGGTGAGGTGAGGATGCTCTCAGCTGGTATTTCGACATATCACCGTCGCAGGCCGTAAACTGAGCAGTGATCCGGCGGCAGTCCGTGGCGGCTGGATTTTGTTATGCATATTTGGCACGGCACAACTCAAGGAGTTATTTGTGGCATTAGACGCCGCTGTAAAACAGGAAATCATGAAGGATTTCGGCACCAGCGAGGGAGACACCGGTTCGCCGGAGGTTCAGATCGCGATGCTCACCAAGCGCATCTCAGGTCTGACCGAGCACCTCAAAGAGCACAAGCACGACCACCACACCCGCCGCGGGCTGATGGCCTTGGTCGGGCGACGCAAGCGCCTTCTGACCTACTTGAAGAAGTCTGACATCGACCGCTACCGTAAGCTCATTGAGCGCCTCGGCATCCGCCGGTAGTCAGCATGCAGGGCGGCACTTCGATCGGTTTCCACGCCTCCGTGGCGGAAACTGTCGAAGGGCCGCCTTTCGCACAAATACAACTACATAAACACCAACCAGGAGCCAGCAGGCATCGTGCATTCGCGGTCCTCGGTAGTGACCTCCGGGAAGTTTCCGCACCTACGTTGGTGCGGAGGCGGCCCGTGGGTCTCGATCGAAGACCGGGTGCAATCGGACAAGGAAACCAAAAAACGGTGCCTTCTGCCTCCAGAACAAGGAAATGGAGGTGACTCTCTTGGAGGGTCCCGAAATCAAATTCTCAGAAGCCGTCATTGATAACGGCAAGTACGGCACACGCACCATCCGCTTCGAAACCGGCCGTGTCGCCAAGCAGGCAGCCGGAGCTGCCATGGTGTACGTCGACGACGACACATCACTTCTTTCCGCCACCTCGGCAGGCAAGCAGCCCCGCGAAGGCTTCGACTTCTTCCCGCTGACTGTCGACGTCGAAGAGCGCATGTACGCTGCCGGCCGCATCCCTGGGTCGTTCTTCCGCCGCGAAGGCCGCCCTTCAACGGACGCGATCCTGGCTTGCCGACTTATCGACCGCCCGCTGCGTCCGTCCTTCGTGAGCGGACTCCGCAACGAGGTCCAGGTCGTCATCACGGTGCTGTCCATTAACCCGGATGAGCTGTACGACGTTGTCGCCATCAACGCTGCATCAATGTCAACGCAGATTTCCGGCCTGCCGTTCTCCGGCCCGATCGGCGGCGTGCGCGTTGCCCTGGTCGAGGACCAGTGGGTTGCCTTCCCGAAGCACTCCGAGCTGGAGAAGGCCGTCTTCAACATGGTCGTCGCTGGCCGTGTCGTGAAGAACGATGACGGCAGCGAAGACGTCGCCATCATGATGGTCGAGGCCGAGGCCACGAACAATTCCTGGAACCTGATCAAGGACGAGGGCGCGACCGCTCCTACCGAGGAGATTGTGGCCGAGGGTCTGGAAGCTGCAAAGCCTTTCATCAAGACCCTGGTGGACGCGCAGGCCAACCTGGCGGCGCAGGCGGCCAAGCCTGTCGCCGAATTCCCGCGGTTCCTGGACTACGAGGACGACACCTACGCCGCCGTCGAATCCGCAGCTGCGGACAAGCTGGCCAAGGTATTCTCCATCGCCGACAAGCAGGAGCGGGACAACGCCTCCGATGACCTCAAGGCAGAGGTAATGGAGAACCTGTCCGGCCAGTTCGAGGGCCGTGAGAAGGAGCTTTCGGGCGCCTTCCGCGCGGTGACCAAGAAGGTGGTCCGGCAGCGGATCCTCACCGAGCAGGTTCGTATTGACGGCCGCGGCCTGACGGACATCCGCCAGCTGACTGCCGAGGTTGAGGTTCTGCCCCGCGTCCACGGCTCGGCCATCTTCGAACGCGGCGAAACCCAGATCATGGGTGTCACGACGCTGAACATGCTCAAGATGGAACAGCAGATCGACTCACTGTCGCCGGAGAAGCACAAGCGGTACATGCACAACTACAACTTCCCGCCGTACTCCACCGGTGAAACCGGTCGTGTTGGTTCGCCCAAGCGCCGAGAAATCGGCCACGGAGCTCTCGCCGAGCGGGCATTGATGCCGGTGCTGCCGACGCGTGAGGAATTCCCTTACGCCATCCGCCAGGTTTCCGAGGCGCTCAGCTCCAACGGTTCGACGTCGATGGGTTCGGTCTGCGCTTCGACGCTGTCGCTGCTCAACGCCGGTGTCCCGCTGCGTGCTCCCGTTGCCGGTATCGCCATGGGCCTGGTTTCCGACCAGGTCGACGGTCAGACGCGCTACGCGGCACTGACGGACATCCTTGGCGCCGAAGATGCCTTCGGCGACATGGACTTCAAGGTTGCCGGTACGTCTGAGTTCGTGACCGCGATCCAGCTTGACACTAAGCTGGATGGTCTTCCGGCTTCCGTGCTGGGCGCCGCGCTGAAGCAGGCCCGTGAGGCCCGCCTGCACATCCTCGGAGTCATCAACGCTGCGATCGACAACCCGGATGAACTGTCCGAGTTCGCCCCCCGCGTGATCAGCGTGAAGGTACCCGTCGACAAGATCGGTGAGGTCATTGGCCCGAAGGGCAAGATGATCAACCAGATCCAGGACGACACGGGCGCCGATATCTCGATCGAAGATGATGGCACCGTCTACATCGGCGCAACCGATGGCCCGTCCGCTGAAGCAGCACGCTCGGCGATCAACGCCATTGCGAACCCGACCGTCCCCGAGGTCGGCGAGCGGTATCTGGGCACGGTCGTCAAGACGACCACGTTCGGTGCGTTCGTTTCCCTGACACCGGGCAAGGATGGGCTCCTGCACATCTCCGAACTGAGGAAGCTGGCCGGCGGCAAGCGCGTGGACAATGTCGACGACGTCGTCTCCGTGGGACAAAAAATCCAGGTGGAAATCACCAAGGTTGACGACCGCGGAAAGCTGTCCCTGTCCCCGGTGGTCGCTGATGAGTCCTCTGACTCGCCGGCTTCCTCCGAGGAGCAGGAGCGGGTTCACTCTGAGGACCCCGCAGAGGGCGCTGCAGAGTAATATGCCCGTAGTTCCGTTGCCGCTGGCATCCTCCCCAGGCCATGACCACCATTCCGCAACAGGCAATGCCCGCTTGCGGAAAGAACAGGGTCTGCGGGAGGACCCGCCGGTGCAACCGGAAAACTTCGAGCCCGGCGCCGCCCCCGCGGCGGCGCCGGGTCCGCTCGACGTCGTCATTGGCACCGAGGGTGGCGACATCGTCCGCCGGTCCGTCCTCCCGGGCGGCGTGCGGGTGCTGACCGAGTCCATGCCAGGGCAGCGGTCGGCCACCATTGGATTCTGGCTCGGCGTGGGTTCCCGCGACGAGCTGGAGGGCGAACACGGGTCCACTCACTTTTTGGAACACCTGTTGTTCAAGGGAACCACCCACCGCAGCGCCATGGACATCGCCTCGGCATTTGACGAGGTCGGTGGTGAGTCCAACGCCGCGACTGCGAAGGAAAGCACCTGCTATTACGCCAGGGTGCTCGACACCGACCTGCCCATGGCCATCGAGACGATCGCTGACATGGTGACGTCGGCCGTGCTTGATCCAGCCGAACTGGAGCAGGAACGGGACGTCATTCTCGAGGAGATCGCCATGGACCGGGATGATCCGGCCGACGTGGCGCATGAATCCTTCGTCGAATCAGTCTTTGGCGACCATCCGCTCGGCCGTCCCATCGGCGGCACCCCCGAGGCCATCAAGGCCATTTCCCGGGAGTCGGTGCTGCGGCATTACAAGCGCTACTACCGCCCGGATGAACTGGTCGTCACGGCGGCCGGCGGCCTCAACCACGATGAAGTTTGCGCCCAGGTAATGGAAGCCCTTCATCGGGCCGGATGGGAATTGCCCGACGGCGCAGCCCCGGTCGCCCGCCGCACCGCCGAGCAGGCCGCACGGCCTGGGACGGGGGGAGTGCAGGTAATAGAGCGCGCCGTCGAACAGGCGAACATCATTGTTGGCTGCCCGTCGCTGGTGGCCACGGATGAACGGAAGTTCGTCATGAGTGCGCTCAATACCGTGCTGGGTGGAGGAATGTCCTCGCGGCTTTTCCAGGAGATCAGGGAAAAGCGCGGACTGGCCTATTCCACCTACTCGTTTTCCGTCGGCTATGCCGATGCAGGCTACTTTGCCATGTACGCCGGCTGCATGCCCGCCAAGGCAAAACAGGTTATTGACCTGCTCGGCGACGAGCTGGACAAACTTGCCACCGACCTCATTACCGATACCGAGCTGAAAAAGGCGGTCGGGCAACTGTCCGGAGGGATAGTGCTGGCGCTGGAGGATTCCGGCTCAAGGATGTCGCGGCTGGGACGGGCTGAACTTATCACCGGCGAATTCGTCGACATCGATGAAACCCTCAAGCGCATCAACGACGTAACCCCCGGGGAGATCCGGGAACTGGCCGCAGAGCTGGCCGCGGCACCGCGGACCACCACCGTCGTCGGACCCTTTCCGGACGACAGCGAATTCCGCAGCTAATCCCGACGGTTCCGCGTAGCGGAGCGGAAGGAGCACCGAAAATGAGCGACGTTTCCGGAATTTCCGGCCAACTCAGCAGGCACGGCGACACCGTGGATGTACGGCTTGAACATGCCTTTCCCGTGGAGCGGAATGTGCTGTGGCAGACCATCACCGAACCCGGGAAGCTCGCCGGATGGTTTGCAACTGTCAAGGGAGAACTCACCGAGGGCGGCCGCTGCCACGTGGTGTTCGACGCCGACAACCCGGAGCAGCAGATTAGCGGCACCATAGAGGAATGCGCAGCAGGTTCGCGGTTGGTGCTCAGCTGGGAAATGCAGGACCACTCAGATTCGACAGTGGCCGCAACTCTTTCCGCCGGGCAGCAGGGAACGGTCCTGACACTCGAGCACCACCGGATGCAGGAGGATACCGCCGCGGCCTACGGTGCAGGCTGGCAAGCGTACCTTGAAGCCCTCGCGGCATATCTTGAGGGCAATTCCGGCGTCGGGGAACGCTGGGACGCGCGCTGGCAGGAACTCCTGCCGCTCTATCTTCATGAGGCCGCTGGGCTCTAGCAGAAGACTTGCCTCAAGTCGTTTCGCAAAGGCTCCAGCCGACGCGCAAAGGCCTCAAGCGGCCCGCGCAAAAGGTGCTAACCGCCTGCAAAAGGCGGCAGTACGTCGACGACGTCGTCCTCGGCCAGCGGCGCGGTGTGGTCCTTCAGTGCCACTTCATTACGCAAAAAACTGCTGCGGATAATCACCGAGCTGAGTGAAGGCCGTCCCTCCTCCACGGAGGGATGCCGCTGCACGAGTTTCACCAGAACGTCATTGAGCGTTGTGCCCTGACGGATCTCAAGCTTCTCCTCGTCGATGCCTGTCGCCGCCCGGGCAGCACCGAAATATCTCACGATCATGGTCCGCCGGCCCTAACCGCCGATGGCGCTCATCGAGCGCTCGGGCTGAACGAAGTCCGGTGCGTCCAGGCCGACATGGTCCATGCCGTGAGCGGCTGGTTTAGCCCACATCGCCGCCCGCCAACGGTCCGCGACGTCCACGTCGGAGGCATCGGAGCGCAGCAGCTCCATCAGATCCGTTTCCTCGTGGGAAAACAGGCAGCTGCGGACCTTACCTTCGGCCGTAATGCGGGTCCGCTTACAGTCCGCGCAGAATGGTTCCGTAACGGAGGCGATGATGCCGATGACGCCGAGCAGGGCGCCATCGTACGGGTCGCGGACTTCCCACCGTTCGGCAGGAGCGCCGTCCCGGTCCCGGGGATCAGGACGCAGATCGAACCGGCCGGAGAGCCGTTCTTTAACTTCCGCGGCCGTGACCATATTCTTCCTGGTCCAGCCATGGTCGGCATCGAGCGGCATCTGCTCGATGAAGCGCAGTTCGTGACCATTCCGGGTGGCCCAACTGACCAGGTCCGGCGCTTCGGCGTCGTTGATTCCACGCATCAGCACGGCATTGATCTTGATTGGGCCCAGCCCGGCGGCAGCAGCTCCATCGACGCCGGCGAGTACCCGCTTCAGATTGTCCCGGCGGGTCAACTGGGCGAAAGTTTCGGGGCAGAGCGAATCGAGGGACACGTTAATCCGTGTCAGGCCGGCTTCCTTCAATGCGGAGGCCTTCTTGTCGAGGCCGAGCGCATTCGTGGTGAGCGATATCGGCAGATCCGCGTGGTTCGCGCGGATGCCTCTGATGATGTCGACCAGATCCGCCCTGACCAGCGGTTCACCACCGGTCAGGCGCAGTTCACGGACGCCCAGATGTTCGACGGCGATGCGCACCAGCCGGGTGATCTCGCCGGCCGACATGAGCAGCTCCTTCGGCAACCAGGCAAGGCCATCGGCCGGCATGCAATACGTACAGCGCAGATTGCACTTATCGATTAATGACAGCCGCATATCGGTGGCCACCCTGCCGAACCGGTCGATCAGGGACGGTCCTGCATCGCCGGGGCGCGAGGGCAACGTCTGCTGTTGCCCGTCGTCGGGGGTGCCAGCCTTTTTTACCTGCGGCATTCCCAGTGAAACGCTCATGAACAGAGACTACGCCAAGTAGCGGCGGGCTTGGAATGCGTCTGGCGTTTATGCTCGGAGGATGCGCAAAAACCGCTGTTTCCGCAGGGCCGGACTGTATCTCGTCCTGCTTTGCCTTGCCTTGACCGGTTGCGGCACGCCGGCGCCCGGCACGGTGACGGTATTTGCGGCGTCGTCATTGACGGACGTTATGGAAAAACTGACGAAAACCTATGCCGAGGCCCATCCCGGAACGCAGTTCGCGGTCAACTACGGTTCGAGCACGCAGCTGGTCCAGCAGTTGAAGTCGGGGGCCCGGCCGGGAGTGCTGGTTACCGCCGACCGTGCCGCCATGGATGCCCTGGTTGGCACCGGTCTGCTGGCAGGAAAGACGGATGTCATTGCCACCAACGACATCACCATTGCCGTTGCTCCCGGAAACCCTGCCAATATCAACGGTCTGTCCGATCTGGGCAGGGATGGAATCACGGTGGCACGATGCGCTCCGGGAGTTCCCTGCGGGCGCGCGGCGGAACGGGTGCTGGATGCCGCAGGGCTGCAGCTGGAACAACCTGCCTCCGAAGACAGTGTACGGTCGGTGCTGACGAAGGTGGCCGCCGGACAGGTCGATGCGGGATTGGTGTACACCACTGATGCACTCGCCGCCCGCGGACAGGGAGTAACCAGCATCCCGCTGCAGAACGTGGAGCCCAACGAGTACCCGGCGGCATTGACCACCTATGGGGCGGACGATCCGGACGCGGTGGATTTCCAGCAGTGGCTGACCGGGGCTCAATCGGGCAGGATCCTGCGGGAGGCCGGCTTCGGTGAATAAACGATCGTCGGCGACGCTGCCGCGCTGGCTCTGGTTTCCAGCCGCCGTCGGAATCTTCCTCTGCGCAGGCCCGCTGTTCGCCTTGATCCTGGAAGCGCCATGGGGCAGCCTCGGCGGGATCCTGCTCAGCCCTGAAACCCTGACGTCGTTGGGGCTGTCGCTGGGTACGGCGGTCGCTTCGACCGTGCTGTGCGCGGCGTTGGGGCTTCCACTGGCGATCATTCTGAGCAAGCTCGAGGGCCCTTGGATCGAGGCGTTGCGCGGGTTGTTGCTGATCCCGCTGGTGCTCTCACCGGTCGTGTCCGGAATAGCCCTGCTCTACTTCTGGGGCCGGCAAGGTTTCTTTGGACGCCTGTTGGAGAATTTCGGTCTTGGCGTGGGCTTCTCCCCGGCGGCCGTCGTCGTCGTGCAGGTTTTTGTGTCGCTGCCATTCTTCGTGGTGGCGGCGCTGAGCAGTCTGCGGCAGGTTGATCCGGAACTGGAGATGGCGGCTGCGACGCTGGGGGCGGGACCGACGACGATCCTGCGCCACGTGACGCTGCCGTTGGCCATGCCGGGAGTGACGGTCGGTGTGCTGCTGGCCTTTGCCCGGTCGCTGGGTGAATACGGTGCGACCATTACCTTCGCGGGGAGCATCGAGGGGCAGACCCGGACTCTGCCGCTGCAGATCGAACTGAGCCTGAACTCCGCCCAGCCGCAGATGGCTCTCGGCATTTCACTGATGCTGATCGGGCTGTACCTCATCATCCTGACGCTCGCCAAGTACGGCGTCGACCGCCTCCTGCCCCGGCACTGAAGACGTGCGGAGCGTAGTCAGACCCGCAGCTTACGATTCGCATACGTTTGACCCATCCGCCTGCCCCGGCCGGTCCGAATAAACCTATGCTGGAGGAACAGGGCCGAAAGAGGCGCCGTCACCTACAGGCGGCGATACCGAGGAGCGGCAAATGAACAGAACGAGCTGGCTGGCAGCCCTTGCCGGCATTGTCGCGGTGGCTTTTGTCGCCGTGGCCGGCGAACTGCTGGCCGCCTTCATCAGCCCGGCGGTGTCACCCATCTCGGCAGTGGGATCGGCCACCATCGACCTGATGCCCCAGCCGCTGAAGGAATGGGCCATCGACACTTTCGGTACTGCCGACAAGGCTGCGCTGCTGGTGACCATGGTGCTGGTGATTGCTGTGCTGGCGGCCATCGCCGGGATTGCAGAATACAAGCGCCGGTACTCGGGCGTTGCCATCATTGTGTTGTTCAGCCTGGTTGGTCTGGTGGCCGTTTATTCGCGGCCGCAGGCAGGACCGTCGTCGGTTATTGCACCGCTGGCAGGGGCTGCGCTCGGGGTCATCATCCTTCCAGCCTTGATCAACCGTCTTCGGGCACTGAAGGCCGCGGAAGATCCTGCAGAAGCGGCTATGGCCCGCCGGCGCTTCCTGGTGGCCACCGGGGCCGGAGCCGCCGTCGCCGTCATCGGCGGCTATATCAGCACCACGCTCCGCAGCGTGCAGGTCAATGTCGCGAAGCTGCGCGCTTCGGTCATGTTGCCGCCGCCGTCGTCACCGGCCCAACCCATTCCGGACGAAGCCTCGATTCCGCTGGATGGCATGCCGGAGCTGGTCACGCCGACAGACGAGTTCTACCGGATCGACACCGCGTTCACCGTTCCCAGGGTGGATCCGGACACGTGGAAGCTGAAGGTTACCGGGCTGGTCGACAAAGAGGTGGAGATCGACTTCGCGGAGCTGATGTCCAAACCGCTGATTGAACGCTATGTCACCCTCGCCTGCGTTTCCAACCCGGTTGGCGGGGACCTAATCGGCAATGCGAGATGGCTGGGGTGGCCAATCCGCGAGCTGCTGGCCGAGGCAGGCCCTGCCGGTGATGCGGACATGGTCTTGTCGACCAGTACGGACGGCTGGACCGCCGGTACACCGCTGGAGGTCCTCACCGACGAGCGGGATGCCGTACTGGCCGTGGGGATGAACGGCGCGCCGCTTCCGTTTGAGCACGGTTTCCCGGTGCGCATGGTGGTGCCCGGGCTGTATGGCTATGTTTCCGCCACCAAGTGGGTGACAGAGCTGAAAGTGACCCGCTTCGCCGACGAGGTGGCCTATTGGACAACCCGGGGCTGGGCAGCTCGGGGGCCGATCAAGTTGTCCTCCCGGATCGATACGCCCCGCGATGGAGCAAACCGGCCATCTGGCAGGCTTCGCCTCGGCGGAGTTGCGTGGGCGCAGCATGTGGGCGTGCGCGCGGTTGAAGTGCAGGTCGACGACGGTCCGTGGCAACCGGCGGAACTCGCCGAAGCGATCTCGGAAGACACCTGGCGGCAGTGGGTGGCCGACGTCGTGCTTGAACCCGGCGAATATGAGCTGACGGTCCGCGCCATTGACCGGAACGGTGACGTCCAGACTGCCGACTTCGCCCCACCCGTCCCCAGCGGCGCAACCGGACACCACAGCATCAGCGTTTCGATAGGCTGACTTTTGCCCGCTCCCGGACAGGAACAAGTAGTCTGGAGCGGAACAATCCGACCAGTGGAGGAGCTGCGTTGATGCCGGCAACGGTTGCGGAACACCAACGCAGAGTGCTGGAGCTGTTGCGTCCGCTGGCCACCCTGGGTGCTGAAACGGTGCCGCTCGCAGGAGCGGTTCATCGCGTCCTGGCGGAGGAGCTGCCGGCACCGATATCGCTGCCCTCGTTCGATAATTCGCAAATGGACGGTTATGCCGTCCGTTCATCCGACTTGGCGGACGCGGGACACGGCGGCGGGTCAATTGAAACCGTTACGCTTTCGGTTGGCGCTGCGATCCCGGCAGGAGTTGAGCCGGCTCCCCTCGAACCCGGCTATGCCGCGCCGATCATGACCGGTGCCATGCTCCCGCAAGGTGCGGACGCCGTCGTACCGATTGAACAGGCGTCGCCGGACACATTTTTCCCGGATAACGACGGCGGAAGTCAGGTGGTTGCGCTTCCCACCGGCACGCCGCCGGACCAATTCGTCCGCCGGACCGGCAGCGACATCGCCGCAGGCGCGACCGCCATGCGCGGCGGAACCGTCCTGCAGGCTCCGCAGCTGGGGCTGCTGGCCGCCTTCGGAATGGCGGAGGTAAAGGTCCGGAAGCGTCCCACCGTCCTGCTGCTCGCGACCGGCGACGAGGTGGTCCAGCCCGGAGAACAGCTCCCGCCCGGCCGGATCTACGACGCGAACACCACGCTGCTGCGCACCTCGCTGGAGGTAGCCGGTGTACTGGTGCGGAACTGCCGGTTGGTGACGGACGAGGTGGGACCTTTCCTGGATCAGCTGCGCCGCGACCTGCGCGAAGGCCATGTTGACCTGATCCTGACCGCCGGAGGCATCAGCAAGGGCGCCTATGAGGTCGTCCGGCAGGCTCTGGCGCACCAGCCGGTGGAATTCACCTCTGTGGCGATGCAGCCGGGCGGCCCGCAGGCCATCGGCCTGGTCGATTCGGTACCGTTCATTGGTTTTCCCGGCAACCCGGTCAGCGGGCTCGTTTCCTTCGAAATGTTCCTCCGTCCCGCTCTGGCCGCCCTGACCGGCTGCCCACGGCCGCGGCCGGAACTTACAGCCCGGCTGGCCGGAACGGTGGCCTCGCCGTCGGGGAAGTACCAGGTGCGGCGTGGGGTATATTCCGACGACGGTTCGGTCCGGCTCGTAGGCGGAGCAGGTTCGCATCTGGTGCACGCGCTCGCCGAGGCTAACGCGCTGGTCCATATTCCTGACGGCACGGCCAACGTCGAGGCGGGGGAGAAGGTACGGATCTGGCTGCTGGATCATCCGCAGCAACAAATGACTGAAGAGGGCAATTCATGACAGAACCAACAGACCCGGCAGAGCCAACAGACCCGGCAGAACCAACAAAACCTTCAGACGCGAGGGCGGAAACATCAGGGCTGACCCATGTCCGCCCGGACGGGACCGCGCACATGGTGGACGTCTCCGCCAAGCGCGAGACGGCGCGCCGGGCCACCGCTGAGGCATGGCTGCATACCAATGCCGGTGTGGTGGAAATGATCAGCACAGGAGAGCTGCCCAAGGGCGACGCGCTCGCCGTTGCCAGGGTGGCGGGCATCATGGGAGCCAAACAGACGTCGTCGTTGATCCCGCTGTGCCATCCATTGCCGCTGAGCAAGGTCACCGTCGATTTTGCCCCACAGGAAAGCGGAGTCCGCATTGAGGCGCAGGTCAGTACGACGGCGGTGACCGGCGTCGAGATGGAGGCGTTGACCGCCGTCTCGGTCGCAGCCCTGACGCTGTACGACATGATCAAGGCGGTGGACAAGCACGCCGAAATCTCGGGGATCAAGGTCCTCGCCAAGAGCGGCGGCAAGAGCGGAGACTGGACCGTATGAGATCCGCCGGCATCATCATCGCCTCCACAAGGGCCGCCGCTGGGGTGTATGAGGACAAGTGCGGCCCACTGATCAGGAATTGGCTCGAGGACTGTGGCTACAGCGTGGACCGGACCGAGGTGATTCCGGATGGCGAACCGGTGCGGGCGGTGCTGGCGGAGATGCTTAAACAGCGGCCCTCTGTGGTGATCACCAGCGGCGGCACCGGACTGAGCCCGGACGACCGGACCCCGGAGATCACCGAAGGTTTCCTTGACCGGCAGCTCCCGGGCGTGATGGAAGCCATCCGCTCCGCCGGCCGGGCCAACACACCGCTGGCGAGCCTGAGCCGGGGCTGGGCCGGGACCGCGGGGCCGACCTTCGTGATCAACCTTCCGGGATCGCCCGGCGGGGTGCAGGATGGGCTGAATGTCCTGGAACCTATGCTGGACCATATTTGTGAGCAGTTGGAGGGACAGAATGCACACGGTTAACGAGGGCCCGGTTCTGGCCGCTCTGGTCAGCGCGGAGCCGCTCAGCCTGGAGACGGCGATGGCGGCGGTCAGCTCGGAGGAGTGCGGAGCCGTCGTCAGCTTCAGCGGCGTGATCCGGGACCACGACGGCGGCAGGGAAGTGGAACGGCTGAGCTACAGTTCACATCCAACCGCCGGCGCTGTCATCCAGCGGCTCGCCGACGAGGCCGCGGCGGCTCATCCCGGTGTGCGGTTGTGGGTTGGACACCGGATCGGAGACTTGCAGATTGGTGATACTGCTCTCGTCTGCGCGGCGGCGGCAGCCCACCGCAGAGCAGCCTTTGAGGCGTGTTCCATGCTGGTTGAGCGGGTTAAGGCGGAGGTGCCCATCTGGAAGGAGCAGTTCTTTACCGATGGCGATGTTGAGTGGGTCGGTATCGGCTAACGGCCGTTGGTGACTGTCAGTAACGGCCGAAAGCCACCGGTACGCTGGATGTATGAGTAGACGAGTGCGAGTGGCCGTTCTGGGTGCCCGGGGCCGGATGGGCTCGGCAGCCGTCCGTGCCGTCGAGGCGGCCGAAGACTTGGAGTTGACGGCCGCCCTTGGCCGGGGAGATTCACTGGAGACGCTGACGGAATCGGGGACCGACGTCGTCGTTGATTTGACTGTTCCCTCCAGCAGCGAAGAAAACGTCGGATTCGCCGTCCAGCACGGTATACACGCCGTCGTTGGCACCACCGGATGGGATGAGGAGCGGTTGTCGGCATTGTCCGAACTGCTGGAACAGCATCCCGGAACCGGCGTACTCATCGCCCCGAACTTCGCGCTCGGTTCTGTGTTGGCGACATCGTTCGCGGCCAAAGCGGCGAAATACTTCGAATCTGTTGAGGTGCTGGAACTGCACCATCCGGACAAGGTGGATGCTCCCTCTGGAACGGCTGTCCGGACGGCGCAGCAGATAGCGGCTGCCCGGCGGGAAGCCGGGATAGGTCCGGGCCCCGATGCCACCGAGACCGCCCTCGACGGGGCACGCGGGGCGACCGTTGAGGATATCCACGTGCACAGCGTGCGGCTGCGCGGTCTGGTCGCCCACCAGGAAGTCCTGCTGGGTTCGCCGGGTGAGCAGTTGAGCATCCGGCACGACTCCTTCGACCGGGAATCGTTCATGCCCGGTGTTCTGCTGGGTATCCGGTCCGTGGCGGACCATCCCGGTTTGACGGTGGGACTCGATGGCTATCTGGACCTGGAAGCGTAACGGCGCCGATGAAGACAAAAATCTGGGTATTCCTGGTTGTCCTGCTGCTCGTTTTCTACCTCGTGGTCACCGCCCACCGTGGGTGGATCCTGCTGATGGCCCCCGAAGCCGCCGCGAAAATCCTCGGCGCGGCTATTTTCCTGTTGCCAGTGGTGGGTTTGTGGGCGCTGGTGCGGGAAATCAGTTTCGGTGCCCGGATGGAAAAGCTCGCCAAAATCCTCGCTGCTGAAGGAGGGTTGCCGGAGGACACTCTGCCCCGGACGCCGGCGGGCCGCATTGTCCGCGACGCAGCGGACGCCGAGTTTGAAAAGTACAAGGCTGAAGCGCAGGCAACTCCGGACGATTGGCGTTCCTGGTTCCGTCTCTCCTGCGCCTACGATGCCGCCGGCGACCGGCGCCGGGCCCGCAAATCCATGCGCGATGCCATTTCGATGTACCGCAGCAGCCGGGTCGAAGCCTAACCCCGTCGAAGCCTAAACCCGGTCGGACAGGCTGCCCCGCGCCGTCGTCGTCATCATCGAGGTCATGGACTCCAGCGGCCCGCGCCACTTGAGCAGCGAGAACACCGTTCCGAGCAGGAAGGCAACTGCAGTGTAAATCCAGAACAGGGCCACTTGCCCCAGCGGAGAGTCGTCCGCCGGACCAATTGAGAGCGCGATGATGTGGGCCGTGTACAGGGTCAGTGTCATCGCCCCCGCCCCGGACAGCGGCAGCAGAAGGTTCCGGTACCAATGGGTTGCCAGCAGGCATAAACCGATTGCGACGGCGGCGGTCGCACTGGTGTGCAGCAAATCCAATGTGGTCCCGGAATGCGGCGCAGCGCTGGCCAGCCACCACCATGATCCGGACTGCTCGACCGGAGACAGGCTGACCTGCATCATGGCTTCCAGCGGCACCTGCCTGCCCTGCTCTGTAGACATCAGCGCCAGCAGGCCGCCAAGGTCGTACATGAAGAAGCCGCCCAGCCCTTTAGCGAAGGCGGCGACCCCAATCCCAGCAACAATCAGGGAGACGTGGGTCCGGACCTTGTTCAGATCCAGTCTGCCGATCGCCATGCCGACCAGAAGGTAACCGAGCCACTGTGCCACCGGATAGTAGCCGGTGAAGAAGATGTCGGCGGCGAAGGTTGCCGGATTGAGCAGATCCGTCCAGACGGGGTTATGCCCCAGTTCGGGCTCGGCCAGCGCGTCCCGCAGCAGCGGCCGGACGAGGTGGGCCACGACGGGGGAAACCAACAACCATGCTGTGGCCCATGCGATCAGCGGCCGCAACCGCAGGCCGGCGAAAGGCAGTGCCACCAGGAACAGGAACGCATAGTGGACCAGGATGATCGCGATCGACGTTTCCGTCACGCCGATAGCAAAGCCGAAGACGGCGATCACCAGCGCACGAACGGCCAGCCCGCGCCGGTCGGCGGTCAGTGATTCCCCGCGGTGCGGGTGGTCCCGGCCGGTGTAAAGAGCCAGCGAGACACCGGCCAGGACCGCGAAGAGCGCAGCGGACCTGCCGGAGAAAGTCGTTGCCACAAAGGTGGGAACACCGCCGTCGTAAAGCGGAATGATGTGGGTTGCCATCATTCCGAGCAGCGCCAGTCCACGTGCGGCGTCAATACCAGTCAGGCGGTGGGTGAGCGCATTGGCGCTGGCGCTTGGCATAGCTTGATGCTCTCATGTGGACGGATGCGATAAGCCTTACATTAAGCCAATACCCGGAAAAGGCAGCATGACAGGTAACGTTTTACCTATGGCTGACTCTGACATTGCCCCCGGTGGGTCCCTGTTCGGTTCCCTGCTGACGGCCATGGTCACACCCATGCGCGCGGACGGCACGATTGACCTTGATGAAACCGCCCGTCTCGCGGACAAACTTGTCTCCGACGGGTGCGACGGCCTGGTGGTCGCCGGCACCACGGGCGAGAGCTCGACTCTTGACGATGAGGAAAAGGTGTCGTTGTTCCGCGCCGTGGTCGAGTCTGTTGGCGACCGTGCCAGTGTTATAGCAGGGACCGGCAGCAATGACACGGCGCACTCGGTGCTCCTGTCGGAGATGGCCGCCGGGACCGGCGTCGACGGACTCCTCCTTGTGACCCCGTATTACCTCAAGCCGACCCAGTCAGGCGTGCAGGCACACTTCGAAGCGGTGGCTAATAAGACCGACCTGCCGATCATGCTGTATGACATTCCCGGCCGGTCGTCGGTTCCGATCATGCCCGATACCATGCTGAGGCTCGCGGAACATCCGCAGATCGTCGCCGTTAAGGACGCCAAGGCGGACTTCGCCGCCGCCTCCTACGTAATGGCGAACTCCGATCTGGTGTTTTATTCCGGCGACGACGGCCTCACCTTGCCATGGATGTCGCTCGGTGCCGCCGGCGTTGTGGGCGTGACGACACACCTGGCGACGGCGCAGTTCCGCCAGCTGGTGGATGCCGTCCGGGCGGGAGACCTGCCGACGGCCCGGCGCATTCACTTTGAGCTCGAGCCCGCCATCCGCGCCGCTATGACCCGGGTTCCGGGCGCCGTCGCGGCTAAAGAAATTCTTTCCTGGCAGGGCGTATTGCCGGATCCCACGGTGCGCCTTCCCCTGACTGCACCCACCTCCGCCGAACACGGGCTGATGCGGGCAGACCTCGCTGACGCCGGAATGGAACTATCCCGATGAGCCAAACAGCTATGCCGCGCCTGATGACCCCTCCGCGCCTGAAGGAAGGAACCATGCGGATTGTTCCGCTGGGCGGACTGGGGGAGATCGGCCGCAACATGGCTGTCTTCGAACTGAACGGCAAACTGCTCATCGTCGATTGCGGCGTCCTGTTTCCTGAGGAGCACCAGCCCGGCGTGGACCTGATCCTGCCCGACTTCTCCTACATCGAGGACCGGCTCGACGACATTGTCGCCGTCATATTGACTCACGGACACGAGGACCACATTGGCGCGGTGCCGTACCTGCTCAAGCGCCGCCCGGACATCCCACTGATCGGTTCCCAGCTGACCCTGGCGCTGATCGAGGCCAAGCTGACCGAACACCGCATCAAGCCCTACACGCTCACGGTTTCAGAAGGCCAGATCGAGCGGCTCGGACCGTTCGAATGCGAATTCGTTGCCGTCAACCATTCCATTCCGGATGCGCTCGCGGTCTTCCTCCGGACCGAGGCCGGCAACGTCCTGCATACCGGTGACTTCAAGATGGACCAATTGCCCCTCGACGGCCGGATCACGGACCTGCGCGCCTTCTCCCGGCTCGGCGAAGAGGGCGTGGACCTGCTCATGGTTGACTCCACCAATGCGGATGTTCCTGGATTCACGACGGCGGAACGCGAGATTGGCCCGACGCTGGAGGGAATCTTCGGCTCGGTCCGGAAGCGCATCATTGTCGCGTCATTTTCGTCCCATGTGCACCGGGTCCAGCAGGTGCTGAACGCGGCCGAGAAGGAGGGCCGCAGGGTGGCGTTGGTCGGGCGCTCAATGGTCCGCAACATGAACATTGCCGCCCAGCTGGGATACCTCACCGTGCCGGACGGCATCCTGGTCGACATCAAGAACGTGGACAACATCCCCGATAACCAGATCGTGCTGATGTGTACCGGTTCCCAGGGCGAACCGATGGCAGCACTGTCGAGAATGGCCAATGGCGATCACCGGGTCGAAGTTGGCGACGGCGACACAGTCATCCTCGCCTCATCGCTGATTCCGGGCAACGAGAACGCGGTTTTCCGGGTCATCAACGGTTTGCTCAAGCTCGGCGCGGACGTCGTGCACAAGGGCAGCGCCAAAGTGCACGTCTCCGGCCATGCCGCGGCGGGGGAGCTGCTTTACTGCTACAACATCCTCCGTCCACGCAATGTCATGCCGGTCCATGGCGAGACACGGCACCTGATCGCCAATGGCCGGCTTGCGGAGCAGACCGGGATCCCGCAGAAGAACATCCTGCTGACCGATGACGGATCTGTCGTCGACCTGGTGGATGGAAAGGCGCGGATCGTGGGTTCGGTCGAATGCGGTTACGTATATGTCGATGGCTCGAGCGTTGGAGAAATCACCGACGCGGATCTGAAAGACCGGCGGATCCTCGGCGATGAAGGATTCATCTCCATCATCGCGGTGGTCAACCGCTCGACCGGCAAGATTGTCACCGGACCGGAGATCCATGCCCGCGGCTTCGCCGAGGATGACGCCGTCTTCGACGAGATCATTCCAAAAATCAATGCGGCTCTTGAGGAGGGTGTGACCAACAGCAAGGACCACACCACCTACCAGCTGCAGCAGTCGGTGCGGCGCGTGGTGGGTACTTGGGTGAACAAGCGGTATCGCCGTCGTCCAATGATCATTCCCGTGGTGCTGGAGGCTTAAACCCCTCCGCCTGCCCGCGGATGTGGCGGGCGACACCGGGCATGGACGCCCCAAATCCACGGGCCCGGGCCGGATCCGGAGTACCGTAGATACTATGGCGACTCGTACTTCCCCCGCCCGTCAGACAGGCACGCAGTCGCGCAGTAAAAGCTCAAGCAGTGCTGCGCGCTCTTCTTCGGCACGTTCCAAGAGCAGTTCCGGATCGTCAAAATCACAGCCTGAACCTGTTGAAACCCGGCCCGCCTGGCCGGTGCGCATGATCACCGGGAGCTGGATGGGAATGGCCCGTTTGACCGCCGGCGGTATCCGGCGGATGGGCCATGACGTCAGCAGTGTCGACCCGGCCGTCCGGCGTGACGGTGCCGGGTTTTTCCTGCTGGTGCTCGGCGCGCTGGTCGCTGCCGTGGAATGGTGGGCGCTGACCGGTTGGTTCGCCCGCGGGGTTCACGCCGTCGCCGCCGGAACTTTGGGCTGGATGGCTCTGACACTGCCGTTCGTGCTACTGATCTGTGCCGTCCGGCTGATCCGCCGCCCGGAAGATCCGAGGGGGAACAACCGGGTTGGCATCGGATTGCTGGTCATGCTTTTCAGCGGCTGCGGAATCTCCCACATCGTCGGTGGAGAACCACGCCTGATCATTGGCCTCGAACCACTTTGGGACGCAGGCGGCATGGTGGGCTTCCTGCTCGCCGCTCCACTGGCCGCGGCAATCACGAAGTGGGGCGTACTCGTGCTGCTCAGCGTGCTCGGCTTCACCGGCATGCTGATCGTCACCGCCACACCTTACCGGGCCATTCCAGCGCGGCTGCGGGCGCTCTATGAGCACCTGATGGGTCAGGACCTGCCCGCCTATCCGGCCGAAGGAGATGACGACGGGCACGACCAAAGCTACCTCTACGGCGACAAGAAGACCAAGAAGCAGCCGAAGGCGGCCAGGAAACGCGGACTGCGCCGGAAGAAAAACCAGGATCACGACGCCGGAGAGTTGGACGGCTACTACGGTGATGAGGCGTTCGAACGCGCCGTGCTGGACGACGAGCAGAAACCGGAAGCTGCGGGTCCCGCTCTGCCCCCGGGTGTGAAACGGCCGACGGCATCCGAACTTGCCACCAGGAAAATCAAGCGCCAGCAGGGACTCGGGGAATCGACCGAACAGGCCACCGAGGCAATCAGCATGGTCAATGGAAAGCCGTCTGCCGGAAGCCCCGCCAGGGAAGAGCCTCCCGCGCCCGTGCCGTCGTCGCCGGTGCAGCCGCAAATGCCCGCCGGTCCCATCCCGCAACGAACTGAACAGCTGCAGCTCGCCGGCGATGTCACCTACACCCTTCCCGCCACGGACGCGTTGGCGCCGGGTACTCCGCCCAAGGAACGTTCGGCCGCCAACGAATCCGTCGTCGAGTCCCTGACCAAGGTGTTCAAGGAATTCGGGGTCGATGCCACTGTCAGCGGATTCTCGCGCGGTCCCACGGTAACCCGCTACGAGATCGAGCTCGGGCCGGGCATCAAGGTTGAACGGGTCACGGCACTGTCGAAGAATATCTCGTACGCTGTGGCCAGCGCCGATGTCCGCATCCTTTCGCCGATTCCGGGAAAGTCCGCCATCGGTATCGAGATTCCAAACTCGGACCGCGAAACCGTCTCGCTCGGCGACGTGCTGCGTTCCCAGGTCGCCCGCCGCACCGAACATCCGATGGTGATGGGTGTGGGCAAGGACGTCGAAGGCGGCTTCGTCGTCGCCAACCTGGCGAAGATGCCCCACCTCTTGGTCGCCGGCGCCACCGGAGCGGGTAAATCCTCATTCGTGAACTCAATGATCACCTCAATCCTGATGCGTGCGACGCCGGACGAGGTGCGCATGGTCATGGTGGACCCGAAGCGCGTTGAGTTGACTGCCTACGAGGGCGTCCCGCACCTGATCACGCCGATCATCACCAACCCCAAGAAGGCAGCGGAGGCGCTGCAGTGGGTGGTTCGCGAGATGGACACCCGGTACGACGACCTGTCGACCTACGGTTTCAAGCACATCGATGACTTCAACAAGGCCGTGCGTAACGGGAAGGTGACTCCGCCGCCTGACAGCAAGCGCGTCATGAAGCCGTACCCCTACCTGCTGGTGATGGTGGACGAGCTTGCCGACCTCATGATGGTCGCGCCCCGGGACGTGGAAGATTCCATCGTCCGCATTACGCAGCTGGCACGCGCCGCCGGTATCCACCTGGTGCTCGCAACCCAGCGGCCGTCGGTGGATGTGGTGACCGGACTGATCAAGGCCAACGTGCCCTCACGCATGGCCTTTGCGACGTCGTCTGTCACTGACTCGCGGGTCGTGTTGGACCAGGCCGGCGCCGAGAAGCTGATCGGCCAGGGTGACGCGCTGTTCCTCCCGATGGGAGCCTCCAAACCAATGCGTGTGCAGGGCGCTTGGGTTACCGAAACTGAAATCCACGACGTCGTCGCCCATGTGAAGGGCCAGTTGCAGGCCGTCTACCGTGATGATGTCACCCAAGTGGCGCCGAAGAAGCAGATCGACGACGATATCGGCGACGATATGGATGTCCTGCTGCAGGCAACCGAGCTGGTCGTCACAACTCAGTTTGGTTCGACGTCGATGCTGCAGCGTAAGCTCCGGGTTGGCTTCGCCAAGGCGGGCCGGCTGATGGATCTGCTTGAATCCAGGGGAGTGGTTGGTCCTTCCGAAGGATCCAAGGCACGCGACGTGCTGGTCAGCCCCGACGATCTGGCAGCCACCATGGCGACCATCCGCGGCGACGACCCGCCGGCGCAGGCTTCTCCAGCAGGGGACGATGCCACCCAGCCACACGCCATTCAGGCAGCGGATCCCGCGACCGGCCAGCTAGATCAGGTCGAGGCGTCTCTGCAGCACACGGCCGAGCAGTATTACGACGGCGCAGATGGCGACGACGGGGATTCGTCCGAAGACGCCTGGGGCCTGACCGGCCGCTGACGGGCGGGGAAATCCGGTTGCGCACGGGCTCCAGACACAATACGTTTACCGGCCAGGCGGTTGTAGCCTTAGTAAGTGACTTCTCTGCAGCCTGAAAAAGTTCCAACCCTGAACATCGCCAATGTTCTGACAGTGATCCGCGTGCTGCTGGTGCCGCTGTTTATCTGGTTGCTGCTCCTCGATGAGGGAGAGAACGGCGTTGCGCGGTGGCTGGCTGTGTTGGCATTTGCCGTCGCAATATATACCGACAAGCTCGACGGAGATATTGCCCGCAGCAGGGGCCTGATCACTAATTTCGGTAAGATCGCCGATCCGATCGCCGATAAGCTGCTGATCGGTTCAGCCCTGATCCTTTTGAGCGTTATAGACGGGATGCCTTGGTGGATCACGATTGTCATCCTCGGCAGGGAACTGTTCATTACCGTGCTTCGGTTCGTGGTGATCAGGTACGGCGTTATTCCGGCCTCCCGTGGAGGGAAACTGAAGACGGTGCTGCAGACCGCCGCTGTGCTGTTGTACCTGATGCCGCTGGCGGACCTGCTGGGCGGCTGGATGGAATGGGTCGCGCTGGCGGCCATGCTGATTGCGGCGGCCGTCACTGTCGTCACCGGCGTTGACTACGTGGTCCAAGCGGTGCGGTTGCATTCTGGTGCCCGCGGAACAGACCAGGTGCAGCGGTGACGACTTCCCACCGGACCGAGGCTGCTCCAGATGTGAACCAACTCGTCGCCGATGCCCTGGCCTCCGGCATTACGGTGGCAACCGCGGAATCGTTGACTGCCGGCATGGTCTGCGCCGAGCTTGCTTCTGTTCCCGGCGCGTCGGGCATGCTTAACGGCGCAGTCGTGGCCTACCGGAACACTGTCAAGGAGAATGTGCTTGGCGTCAGCGGCGCCCTGCTGGCCACCAACGGATCCGTTGATGCCGACGTCGCACGTCAAATGGCCCAGGGCGTGCGGCGTCTCGCTGAAGCTTCCCTGGCAGTTGCCACCACCGGCGTCGCCGGCCCTGAACCGCACGATGGCCAGGCTGTAGGCACGGTATATATCGCCCTGGCAGATGAATATGGGGCATGGTCGAGCAAGTATGAATTCTCGGGCAGCCGTGCTGAAATTCAGTCCCAAGCCTGCCGGCATGCCCTGCTGCAGCTTCATCAAGCCATCGACGCGGCGGGCTCATCCAGGTAGATTATCGATGCGTGGGAACAATTTCCTTTTGGCAACAGTTACTAATAGTGTCGGCAGTCGGTGCACTGGCGGCATAAGATGTAGTACAACGGCCCCAGCCGTAAGCAGATCCGGCAGGCAGCGTCCGTAGAGTAAGGGAGCAAGGCGATCCAGATGGTAAAGCAACCCGTATCCGTAAACGGTGTGGTCCGTTGGCGTGATGTGGGTCTGGCAGAAAATGCCCAACCAGAACAGAAGGAGCGCAAAATGGTCGTTCTACGCCATGAGATTGGTGAGGTACTGCGTCAGGTCCGTCAACGCCAGGGCCGCACCCTCCGCGAAGTCTCGCATAATGCACGCGTGTCTCTTGGGTATCTGAGCGAAGTCGAGCGTGGACAGAAGGAAGCCTCATCGGAGCTCCTTTCATCCATCTGCTCGGCACTTGATGTTCCGCTGTCGCTGATGTTGCGCGAAGTGAGTGAGCGTCTGGCCGAGGCGGAAGGCGTAGCCGTTCCAGATACCGTTCCACAGGAATTCTCACGGGAGTTTGCCCGTGACCTGTCCGGGGACCTCACCGACGAACTGGACCGGGGCCTCGCCCCCAGCTCGTACTGATCCCATAACTGAAACAACTAAGACGCTGAAGCCCGCTGGTTCGTCCGGCGGGCTTCACTTTTCTTTGGTGTACTCTTCATTGAGCCTGGCCAGCAGCACAGCCAAATGCTCGACATCATGTTCAGACCAATCCGACAATCTGTTGCGGAAGGCCTGCTTCCGGGCAAGTTGTGTCGCCAAGAGCTGGTTCAGTCCCTTTTCCGTCAAGGTGATCGTCTGCGCCCGTCCGTCGAACGGATCGGCTTGCTTCCTGACGAGGCCCAGGCTTTCCAATAACGTCACCTGGCGGCTGACCGACGGTTTTCCGACGCCAATATTGGCCGCCAGTTCCGTCAGCCGCATCGCCCCTTCACTCTGCAGGATGATGAGCAGACCATAGGCAGCTGGCTCCATGTCTGGATGAACATCACGAGCCACCCGGTGCGAGATCGACCTGGAACGGCGCCACAGCATGCTGAGTTGCTGTTCCAGTTGCTCGATGGCGCTGCGCGGGTCCGGCCCGGTGGAGGACTCCTCGGTCTCACTCATGAACCCATTCTAGAGTGCTGCCGGCTTGGCCGTGCGGGGCAGGATCATGAGAGACTCAACAAGTGCGAATGAGTGAGTTCTGGCGGCTGATGGACGACGAGTTTGGGTCCGGTTATTCCAAAGTCCTCGCTGATGACCTTGTGCTGGCCGGCCTTTCGGGACGCACTGCTGCCGCCGCGCTGAGGGACGGTGAGGACCCCAGGAGGGTGTGGTTCGCCATCTGCGATGTTCAGGACGTTCCCGCCGAACGTCGGTGGGGGCGCGATATTAAGCCACGCAGCAGCTAAGCGACACGCCAGTGTTCCTCTTCGAATACCTGTTCGGACGGCACTAAACTATTAAGCAGAGGACACATCGCCCGCGGATCATGCTTATCCACAATCACCGAATGAGCTCTTGTTCTGTCGGTGGGAGGGTCTAACGTCGTAGCCAGACATATAAACGGCCAACAGGCCACTAGACATCGAGGTGAATAATGCCGGCACCAGCCGATCGCGAGAAGGCCCTGGAAGCCGCTCTGGCGCAAATTGACAAGCAGTATGGCAAGGGATCCATCATGCGTTTGGGTGATGACACCCGTGCGCCGGTTGAGGTGATACCCACTGGAGCCATTTCGCTCGACATTGCCCTTGGTATCGGGGGATTGCCGCGTGGCAGGGTTGTTGAGATTTACGGTCCCGAGTCATCGGGTAAGACGACGGTGGCGCTGCATGCTGTTGCCAATGCGCAGCGCAACGGCGGCATCGCGGCATTCATCGATGCCGAACATGCCCTGGATCCCGAGTATGCGCAAAAACTGGGCGTGGATACTGATGCACTCCTGGTCTCGCAGCCCGACACCGGAGAACAGGCGCTGGAGATCATGGACATGCTGGTCGGTTCCGGATCGTTGGACGTAATTGTCATCGACTCCGTCGCCGCACTGGTGCCGCGGGCCGAAATCGAAGGCGAGATGGGCGACAGCCATGTTGGCCTTCAGGCCCGTTTGATGAGCCAGGCACTGCGTAAGATCGCTGGCCGGCTGAACCAGACCAAGACAACGGCTATCTTCATCAACCAGCTGCGCGAAAAGATCGGTGTCTTTTTCGGCAGCCCGGAAACGACCACCGGTGGCAAGGCCTTGAAGTTCTATGCCTCTGTGCGTATCGACGTCCGCCGCATCCAGACCCTGAAAGAAGGGGCTGACTCGGTTGGCAACAGGACCAAGGCAAAGATCGTCAAGAACAAGATGGCGCCGCCCTTCAAGGTGGCGGAGTTCGACATCATCTACGGCCAGGGGATTTCCCGCGAAGGCGGAATCATCGACATGGGCGTCGAGCATGGACTCATCAAGAAGTCTGGTTCCTGGTTCACCTACGACGGCGACCAGCTGGGCCAGGGAATGGAGAACTCACGGAGGTTCCTGCGGGACAATCCTGAGCTTGCCGACGAACTCGAGCGCCTGATCAAGGAAAAGCTCGGTGTTGGCGCCAAAATTGAAGAGACACCGGAGACTGAACCAAAGCTGAAGGCAGTCGGCGGAGACAAGTTCTAGGAACGGATGGCTCCGTTCAGTAATAGCGGAACGGGTCCGACGCCTGGTACCTCCGCTGATGACACAGCCGAAGCCGATCCGCATGATGTGGCACGGTCCATAGTCTTGCGCCAATTGACTGCCTCACCGAAAAGCCGTCATCAGCTCGCCCGTAAACTGGCGGACCGGGACGTCCCGGACGAGGTTGCCGAGGATGTCCTCGACCGCTTTGAAGAAGTCCAGCTCATTGACGACGCCGAGTTCGCCAGAATGTGGGTGCGCAGCAGAGTCCAAACCAAAGGGTTGGCGGCCCGTGCGCTCCAGCGCGAACTTGCAGACAAGGGCATCACCGGTGATCTGGCCGAAGAGGCGCTGAGCCAGATCACCGACGGCGACGAGTTGCAGGCAGCCCGGGAGCTGGTCGGGAGAAAGCTGAAAACCGACATCGACTACGCCGACCGCGCCGTCCGGGACAAGCACACCAGGCGGTTGGTTTCGATGCTGGCACGCAAAGGGTATTCGCCCTCCCTTGCCTTTCAAGTGGTGGGGGAAGCAATCGACGGGCTCGAAGAGGATTAGCGGCAGGACCTCGTGGTTCCGGCGGCCGCTGACGATTGTGGTCTGCGGGCTGGGACGTCTTACCCTTGTAGGGTGACACTGACCATCCCCGCCCCAAACCATGAGACCTCCAATACACAGCCGAGGACGTACCAGGTACGGACTTTTGGTTGCCAGATGAACGTTCATGATTCAGAACGTATGTCGGGACTCTTGGAGGAAGCTGGCTACGTCGCCGCCGGCGGCGACCAGGCCGACGTCGTCGTTTTCAATACCTGTGCCGTACGGGAAAACGCCGACAACAAGCTGTACGGAAACCTCGGCATGCTGGCTTCGGTGAAGGAAGCACATGAGGGCATGCAGATTGCCGTGGGCGGGTGCCTGGCTCAGAAGGACCAGGATGAGATCATTGCGAAGGCGCCCTGGGTTGACGTGGTATTCGGCACCCACAATATTGGTTCCTTGCCGACCCTGCTCGAACGGGCCCGGCACAATAACGAGGCACAGCTGGAAATCCTCGAGTCACTTGATGTGTTCCCCTCAACCCTGCCCACCAAGCGCGATGCGGTCTACTCGGGTTGGGTCTCCATATCGGTCGGCTGTAACAACACCTGCACGTTCTGCATAGTTCCCTCGTTGCGGGGCAAGGAGCGGGACCGTCGGCCGGGTGACATCCTTGCAGAGATTCAGGCCCTCGTGGACGACGGCGCCATTGAGGTCACGCTGCTGGGGCAGAACGTCAATTCCTACGGAGTTGAATTTGGCGACCGTGGCGCCTTTGCGAAGCTGCTCCGCGCTTGTGGGGAAATCGATGGTCTGGAACGCGTGCGGTTCACCAGCCCGCACCCGGCGGCATTCACCGACGACGTCATTGACGCGATGGCGGAAACACCCAATGTTATGCCGCAACTGCACATGCCGTTGCAGTCCGGCTCCGACAAGGTGCTGAAGGACATGCGCCGGTCCTACCGGTCGAAGAAATTCCTGGGCATTCTGGAGCGGGTACGGGAACGGATCCCGAATGCCGCCATTACCACCGACATCATTGTTGGTTTCCCCGGCGAAACCGAAGAGGATTTCCAAGCCACGCTCGATGTCGTGGAGGCCTCCCGCTTTTCCAGCGCCTTCACCTTCCAATACTCCAAGCGGCCCGGCACGCCGGCGGCCGGGATGGACCACCAGCTGCCAAAAGCAATAGTCCAGGAGCGTTACGAACGGCTCACAGACCTGCAAGACCGGATTTCGGCCGAGGAAAACCGGAAACAAGTTGGGAACCAGGTCGAAGTGATGGTCACTGCCAACCAGGGGCGGAAGGCTGCTGAGACCCACCGGCTTTCCGGCAGGGCAAGGGATCAGCGGCTTGTGCACTTCTCCATTCCGGACGGCGGCACGACGCCACGGCCGGGCGACCTGGTGACGGTGACGATTACCGATGCCGCCCCTTTCCACTTGATCGCTGATCCGGCATCCGCTGATGACAATGATTATCTTGTCCGGAGCTCGCGCGCGGGCGAGGCTTGGGACCGTTCGCAGGCCGAGTCGTGCGGCGCGCCGGTACCCGGTCCTTCCGCGGAGGGAAAAGGCGTCTTACTGGGCATGCCCACATTGCCGCCCCGTGCCTGAGACCGGCTCCCGATTGTTGGAGCCGGGCGGCACGCCACGCGTGCCTGTGGTTGCCGTCGTCGGACCCACAGGATCGGGAAAGTCCGACCTGGCGGTGACATTGGCACAGGAACTCGACGGTGAAATTATCAATGCCGACGCCATGCAGTTCTATCGCGGTATGGATATCGGCACTGCCAAAATGCCCATCGAGGAGCGGAAGGATGTACCGCATCATCTTTTCGACATTCTGGATGTGTCCGAGGAGGCGAGTGTCTCTGCCTTCCAGCATCAGGCGAGGGTTGCCATTCAGAACATCCGTAGCCGCGGCAACGTGCCAATTCTGGTGGGTGGGTCCGGTCTCTATGTCCGGGCGGCACTGGATATCTTGGAGTTTCCTGGTACCGATCCAGCCATCCGTGCCGGTCTCGAGCAGGAGCTTGAACAAGCAGGGGTGGGTCCACTCCTTGAGCAGTTGCACGAAGTGGACCCCATTTCGGCAGAACGGTTGACGGATGCGCGAAGGATTGTGCGCGCGTTGGAGGTGTACCGGCTGACCGGTCGGCAATTCAGCTCATACATGCCCCGGCGTGAGTACTTCCAACCTGCTGTGCAGCTCGGGCTTGAGGTGGACCGGGAGGAATTGAAGGAGCGGCTCGCCCAACGCGTCCACCGGATGGTGGAGTCCGGGTTGGAAGAGGAAGTGCGGATACTGGAGGGGCGTGGACTCCGTAGCGGGAAGACTGCCGCGCGCGCACTCGGTTACGCCCAGTTCCTGCAGGTCATCGACGGGACGATGACTGTCGAGGAAGCGGCCGCTGCCACAATTGCAGCCACCCGCAAGTTTGCCCGCCGTCAGCTGACCTGGTTCCGGGGGGACCCGAGAATCGAATGGTTGCCGTGGATGGACCCGGATCTCGTGGGGAAGGCTCTCGAATCCATAACCAGTACTGTGGAGGAATGAGCGGAAATATGAGTGAGGGTTCCCTCGGGTCATTGGCGGGGCTGCCCTTCAGCAAGGGACACGGAACCGGCAATGATTTTGTCCTGGTGGCCGACCCGGATGGCAAGTATGCCATCGATGAAGCTGCAGTGGTCAGGATCTGCGACCGTCACCAGGGCGTCGGTGGCGACGGCCTGGTCCGCGCCATACATTCCCGCAATCTACCGGAAGGCAGGGCATTGCTCGAGACTGCCGGCGATGCCGAATGGTTTATGGACTATCGCAATTCGGATGGTTCCGCGGTTGAGATGTGCGGCAATGGTGTTCGCGTATTCGTGCACTTCCTCATTGATCAGGGGCTTGTCCACCTGCCGGAGGGAGAAGTCCTCCTCATCGGCACCCGCGGCGGGCCGAAGGCCGTCAAGCGTGAGGCGGAGGGTTACGCCGTCGATATGGGGCCGTGGGACTTTATCTTCCCGGTTGAAGCCGCTAATCAGGGAACGGATTCCCTTGTAGAAGCCGGTGGCTTGCAGGTCGTCCGGCCGGCATTGTCAGTGAATATGGGGAATCCACATACGGTAGTGGCGCTGGCGCATGCGGATGAGCTGCGGACCGCGGATCTTCATCATGCGCCCATAGTTGATCCGACGCCTCCGGACGGAACGAATGTCGAGTTCGTGCTGCCCGCGGACCCGCTCGTGACCGACGGGGTTGGTGTGATCTCAATGCGGGTTCATGAACGCGGCGTGGGCGAGACCCAGTCCTGCGGGACCGGTGCCTGTGCCGCGGCTGTGGCTATCCGTTTCTGGGCGGGCGCCGGTGCACCGGACAACTGGGCTGTCCAAGTGCCGGGCGGCGTCGTTTCGGTGAATTTCTTCACGGCGGACGACGGCCGGGAACACATACTCCTGGGCGGCCCCGCTGTCCTGGTGGCCAATGGGACGCTTGTTTAGTCCATAGAGACGATACCGGGGCGACCTACGGCTGCGTGGTATCGCGCCAAATCCGCAGGATGCGGAACCCCTGGGAGCTGTGTGCCCGGGTGACTTGGAAACCTGGTCCAAATTCCCCGGCCATCCATTTTTGCAGCGAATCCGACCCAAGGTTGCGTTGTACGACCAGCCAGGCCGTGCCGCCGGCCGCAAGGCGGTTAATCCACAGCTTCAGCAGCGAGTGAAGTTCTGCTTTGCCTACCCGGATCGGGGGATTGGACCAGATCGTGTCGAAGCGAAGTTCCGGGTCGATGTCCTCCGGCTTTGCGACCGTTACATTGGTAAGTTCCAGTGCCGCGGCATTATCCCGGGTTAGGCCCAGGGACCGCTCGTTAACGTCCACTGCGTACACGCGTGAGTCTGGAGAATTCAAACCCATGGTGAGCGCGATCGGCCCCCAACCACATCCGATGTCCAGCAGGTTGCCGGAAGGAGGAGGGGCTGGTACGGAGTTGAGCAGGACAGCAGTTCCTTGATCGATTCGGCCGGGACTAAAAATTCCACCCGCGGTGTTCAAGTCCCTGCTGGCACCGGCGAGAACCACCCGCAGCGGCCGGCGCGACTCCTCACCAGAAGGCTGTGCGCTGAAGTAATGATCAGACCCCATAGTCGCAAACACTATCCGCAGAACTGCCGCCGCGGTATTTATGCCGGCCTTACTTATCCACCGACTCCAAAAGCTGCTACTGGCGCGAGGGTCTTGGGGATTAGAATAAGGGTAGAAAGTTTCGAAGGAGAACATGACCACTAATCGCCCTCATCCGCAAACACCCGATCCGGACCTGAGCCGGGAAGAGATCCAAGCGGTAATCGACCGCATCCTGTCCAAGGATGCCGGCCCGGCTTCGACGGAAAACAACACCGCGGCCACCGGAAAGCAGCAGACCACATCGCGGGATGGTTATCAGGCGCAGGCGATAGCTGACCAGAGCCAGGAGCATGGCGATTTCGACGGCGATCAGCAGGAACTGGCCGAGCGCCGTGCCTTGCGCCGGGTCGCCGGACTATCAACTGAACTCGAAGACGTTACCGAAGTCGAATACCGGCAACTGCGGCTTGAAAAAGTCGTCCTGGCGGGACTTTGGACGGAGGGCACGCTCCAAGGAGCGGAAAACTCTCTGCGTGAACTTTCGTCCTTGGCGGCGACCGCTGGTTCCGAGGTGATGGATGGACTCATCCAGCGCAGGCTGAAGCCGGATCCGGGCACCTTCCTTGGTTCAGGCAAAGCCCAGGAGCTCAAGGACATCGTTGTGGCCACGGAAGCGGACACTGTCATCGTCGACAGTGAGCTCGCTCCGTCGCAGCGGCGCGGTCTGGAGGACATCGTCAAGGTCAAGGTCATTGACCGGACTGCCCTCATTCTCGATATTTTCGCCCAGCACGCGAAGTCGCGCGAGGGCAAGGCGCAGGTGGAGCTCGCCCAGCTTGAATATCTGTTGCCACGGTTGCGCGGCTGGGGCGAATCGCTGTCGCGGCAGGCCGGTGGACGTGTCGGTGTCGCAGGCGGGGGTATCGGGTCGAGGGGACCAGGCGAGACAAAGATTGAGCTGGACCGCCGCAGAATCAGGACCCGGATGGCGCGCCTTCGCCGGGAGATCGCTGCCATGAAGCCGGCCAGGGATACGAAGCGAGCCAACCGCCGTCGTCATTCGGTTCCGTCAGTGGCCATCGCCGGATACACCAACGCGGGAAAATCGTCATTGTTGAACAGGCTGACGGATGCCGGTGCCCTGGTGGAGAACGCTCTTTTTGCGACTCTGGACCCCACTGTTCGCAAGGCCGAAACCGCGGACGGAATCGGCTACACGCTTTCAGACACCGTAGGATTTGTCCGTTCCCTGCCCACCCAGCTGATCGAAGCATTCCGGTCAACGCTGGAGGAGGTGGCTGATGCGGATTTGATCCTGCATGTGGTGGATGTATCGCATCCGGATCCGGAAGGGCAGATAGCCGCTGTCCGTGAGGTTCTGGCCGAGGTTGAGGCACGCAGGATTCCGGAAATCATTGTGTTGAACAAGGCCGACGCTGCTGATCCTATCGTGGTCGACCGGTTGCGCCGGCGTGAACCGAACCATGTCGTCGTTTCCGCGCGCACCGGAGAAGGCATCCAGAACCTGCTGCTGGCCATCAGCGATGGAATTCCCCGTCCCTCTGTGAAGCTGGAACTGATGATTCCATACCAGCGTGGCGACTTGGTGAACCGGCTGCATGAGCAGGATTCCGAAATCCTGGCGACAGAGCACATGGAGGAAGGAACCCGCCTCGAGGTTCTGGTGCGGGAGGCCCTGGCGGCAGAGCTGGAGCCGTTCGTCACGCATGGCTGAAACAGAGGAAGCCGCGCATAAATCCATTCAGCTTCTCGACACAGCGGTCTCCGCTATGGGTGGGCAGAACCGGACCGGTCAACATGAAATGGCCAGCCAGGTGGCAGAAGCGATCGATAGTGGAAGACATCTGCTGGTCCAGGCCGGAACCGGCACCGGCAAATCCCTCGCCTACCTGGTGCCGCTGATTGCCCACGCCATACACAGCGACAAACCTGCAGTCGTCTCGACGGCGACGCTTGCGCTGCAGGCTCAAATCGTGGGGAGAGACCTCCCCCGGCTGCTCGAAGCGATCACACCGCAGCTCGAGCGGGAAGTCGACGTCGCCTTGGTCAAAGGACGAGGTAACTATGTCTGCAAGCACAAGCTCGAGGGCGGATTTCCTTCAGAAGACGCACCGGAAGCGGCACTGTTCCAACTGGGTGAAGACGCCAGCGCACCGCATCCACCTGCCGGCGGCGTCAATGGTGATACACAGACAGGACCGACATCGGCGCTTGGCCGCGAAGTCGTCAGACTTCGCGAGTGGGCGGAGGAAACCGAAACCGGTGACCGCGACGATCTGACACCCGGTGTCAGCGACAGGGCATGGAAGCAAGTATCTGTCAGTGCGCTGGAGTGTCTGGGAGCGAATAAGTGCCCACTGGCGGATATTTGTTTCAGCGAACTGGCCCGTGCCCGGGGGGCCGAGGCCGACATCGTTATCACCAACCATGCCATGCTTGCCATTAGTGCATTCGAAGGGTTGGCAGTCCTGCCTGAATACGACGTCGTGGTTATCGACGAGGCCCATGAACTGCAGGACCGCGTCACCGGCGCCGTATCTGGTGAGATCTCTGTGGCAATGATCCATGCAGCCGCTTCCAGCGCCCGTAAGCACACGGCGGTCAGTGGCGAGGCATTGAATTCGGCCGCAGCGAACCTCGAGGGTGCCACCCTGGGGACGCCAACAGGTCTAATGCCGGGCGGACTCAACGAGGAGCAAGCCGCAGCATTGAACCAGGTGCGGGAGGCGGCCCGTACTGCTTTGTCGGATTCGAAGTCAGATAGTTCGAATGCCGCCGACGGTGGACGTCAAATGGCCCGATCGAGGCTGCTGGTGATTCTCGAACTGTGTGAGCGGATGGTTGCCTCCCGGGAATCGGGAGAGGTTATCTGGGCTTCGAGGCCAAACGCGTTCCCGGCACAAGCTCCAAGTATCGCTGACGAATCACAGCCGGTAACTTTGCACGTAGCTCCACTGTCAGTCGCCGGCCGGCTGAGGGAAGGACTGTTCGAGGACCATACGGTAATCCTGACGTCGGCCACACTTGCCATCGGCTCAGCCTTTGAACCGGTGGCTGGGTCCCTGGGATTGCTCGGTGACGGCGCTCCCTCGTGGACCGGGATCGACGTCGGCAGTCCCTTCGATTATCCGAAGCAGGGGATGCTCTACGTCGCAGCCCATCTGCCGAAACCCGAACGTGGGTCTTCAGGCGAACAACTCGATGAACTCGAGGCGCTTTTGAAAGCCTCCAATGGCGGCACTTTAGGGCTGTTTTCATCCCGCCGTGCGGCCGAAGAGGCCGCCGAAGCGATGCGGGACCGGCTCGACTTGGAAATACTCTGCCAAGGCGAATCGTCCATGTCTTCGTTGGTGCGCCAGTTTGGTGAGCAACCGGACAGTTGTCTGTTTGGCACAATGTCGCTGTGGCAAGGCGTCGACGTGCCAGGGAATTCCTGTCGCCTCGTGGTGATTGACCGGATACCGTTTCCCCGTCCGGACGACCCAATGATGACCGCCCGGTCACGCGCTGCTGCCCGTGCCGGAGGGAATGGATTCATGAGCGTCTCGGCAACCCACGCTGCCATTCGGCTGGCGCAAGGGGCAGGACGTCTCATCCGGTCGAGTACCGACCGCGGTGTGGTGGCGGTACTGGATTCGCGTCTGGCCACTGCCCGGTATGGTGGTTTTCTACGGGCAGCACTGCCACCGTTCTGGGCGACCACTGACCGCGGGACGGTATTGTCCGCGCTCGACCGCCTTGCCAGGATCGACGCTTGACCACTACGCGATGGAGTCCAGGGGGTACTGTCCCGCTGGACTCCGCGACTCAGGTGCGCTGCTAGACGCTGCGCAGCACGGATACGACCTTGCCCATGACTGTGGCATGGTCGCCGAGGATCGGTTCATACCGCGTGTTCTGGGGCAGGAGCCAAGTATGTCCGTCGCGTTGGCGGAAGGTTTTAACCGTGGCCTCGTCATCGAGTAGCGCAGCGACAAAATCGCCGTTTTCAGCAGTGTTCTGACGACGAACCACGACCCAGTCCCCGTCGCAGATTGCAGCATCGATCATTGAATCGCCTGAGACGCGAAGCATAAACAGTTCACCCTGACCGACCAATTGACGGGGGAGGGGCATGACATCTTCCACAGCCTGATCGGCAAGGATCGGCCCGCCGGCGGCGATGCGGCCGACCAGTGGAACCATTGCCGTATCGGTGGAGGTCGTGAACTCTGAAATAGACGTGCCCTGGGAATTCCGGGGACGTGATGGTGTACCGGCACCTTTAACGGCCAAGGCCTCTTCCCCCAAAGTCAAGGGAATGAGAACCTCCATGGCGCGCGGCCGCTTTGGATCACGGCGGATGTATCCCAGCCGTTCGAGCTGGGACAACTGGTGGGTCACGCTGGAAAGGCTCGCGAGGCCTACAGTGTCACCGATTTCGCGCATGGAAGGCGGATAGCCCTTGGAACTTACCGAACGCTGAACCGTTTCCAGGATCTTCTTCTGCCTAACGGTGAGCCCCTTGGTCGGCCGGTGCTTGACCACTTTGGTGCGCACGGGCTTCTCCGATGCCCCAGAGCCTTCCGCTCCTTGTTCCACCATCGTTCCGGTCCTTTCATCGAACAATCCGACCACTGCCAACCGCCCATGCGGTCCTATTTTCCTGTCGCCGACGAAAACTGTCGGTGGTGGCTGATGCACTGTTTTCAGCGATCAACTCTGGTGTCAACGCTAAGCCAGCCGATCGGGAATTTCAAACATTTGTTCTAGCGAGTCTCGACATTGTTCGTCGATACGTGCTAAAACAAGAAGAAGATAACTCGAACGCACGTTCGAGTTTGAGTAAACGCTAGGAAGGTTGGAAATCATGTCAGCTCAAGTTGCAGCCGGATGTTCCCCGTTACGGTTGACCAGGCGCGGCCGCCTGTTGTTCCTCGGGCTTCCACTGATGCTGTTGGCCGCATTGCTGGTGACAACGCTTGGACTATTCAATTCACCGGCCACGGCAAGTACAGAGGGTTCGTTGAGTGCGACATCCAATGTCAGTTACACGGTCAGGCCGGGTGACACGGTATGGAAGGTCGCTGAAGTGATAGCGGACGGCCGTGATACCCGGGATGTGGTTCAATCCATCATGGCCGTGAATGATCTCGAGACTTCCGTCATCCAGGTCGGTCAGCAGCTCTTCTTGCCCACCGTGGATTAGGAGAACGCCGGTTCCGCGGTACTGGCCGCAACAGTCCACGGTGTGCGTTATCACTATTACGCCACTGAATTGTCACCGGCTGCGGTCACGAGCATAAGCTGACAGGGTGAATGAACAGCTCCACCGCCTCAGTAAGCTGCCGTTGCGGGAAGACTTGCAGGGTTTGAAGCCATACGGCGCTCCGCAGATTGACGTTCCCATCATGTTGAACGTCAACGAAAACACGCACGAGGTGCCGCCAGCGGTTCACCAAGCCATAGTGAATGCGGTGTCCGAGGCTGTGAGCGGGATCAACCGCTATCCAGACCGGGAATTCACGGCGTTGCGCCGATCATTGGCAGCATATTTGGGCCATGGATTATCGGAAGAGAATCTGTGGGCAGCAAACGGTTCCAACGAAGTGCTTCAGCAGATTCTCCAGGCCTTCGGCGGTCCTGGCCGTACATTGATGAGCTTCCCTCCTACTTACTCCATGTATCCACTCCTTGCCAGTGCTACCGGGACCCAGTACATTGCAGGCGAGCGAACCAGCGACTTTTCCCTGACGGCGGAGAGTGCAGCAAAACAGGTGCTGGAGACCCGGCCCAACATCGTCATTCTCTGCTCACCGAATAATCCGACCGGCACCGCTCTGGCCCCCGACGTAGTTGAGGCAGTCTACGAAGCCGGCAACGCGGCCAATTCGATCGTCATTGTCGATGAAGCCTATGAAGAATTCGCTCATACTGGCACGCCGAGTGCGCTGGCACTGCTTCCGGGACGTGAACGGCTAATCGTGTCGCGCACCATGAGCAAAGCTTTTGCCCTCGCCGGAGCCAGGCTCGGTTACTTGGCTGCAGCGCCGGAAATTTCGGATGCCCTGCGGCTGGTGCGTCTCCCGTACCACCTCTCTGCCATAACCCAGGCGACAGCTCTGGCCGCGCTGGCCAACGCGCCGTCGTTGTTGGCAAATGTTGAGGACATCAAGCTCCAGCGGGACCGGATCGTCGAGGAACTGGAGCACATGGGACTGGCGCCAGCCCCATCGGATTCGAATTTCGTGTTCTTCGGCGGGATAGAGAATCCGTCCCGAGTCTGGCAGGGCCTGTTGGACGATGGTGTCCTTATCCGCGATGTGGGCATTCCGGGTTATCTCAGGGTTAGTGCCGGAACTGAAGCGGAAACCACACGGTTCCTTGAATCACTCCGGAAGCTTCTGTAGCCAACCGCTCTTAGACTGTTAGGGGCGGGATCCGGGAATTGTCCGAATTGGAACCAGGCCAACCAGCATCGACCCTGCTGTCGAAATGAAGATCAAATGAAGGAACGACCAGATGAGTTCAGAGCCAACAGCCGGCGCCAAACGAACGGCACGCCTCGAACGGAAAACCAGCGAGTCGTCGGTCGTGGTGGAGCTGGACCTTGATGGAACAGGCTCGTCGCGGATCGAGACTACGGTGCCGTTCTACGACCACATGCTTACTGCGCTGGCGAAACACTCCCTGATGGACCTCGTGGTTGAAGCGCATGGAGATACGCACATCGATGTCCACCATACTGTGGAGGACGTGGCGATCACTATTGGCGAAGCGCTGCATCAGGCGCTCGGGAACAAACGCGGCATCCGGCGGTTCGGGGAAGCCACCGTTCCCCTCGACGAAGCGTTGGCACACGCCGTCGTCGACGTCTCCGGTAGACCATACCTGGTTCATTCAGGAGAGCCGGCCGGCCAGGAGTACCATCTCATCGGTGGGCATTTCACTGGTTCGCTGACACGTCACATATTTGAGGCCATGACCCTGCACGCCAGAATCTGCCTGCATATGAATGTCACAGCTGGCCGCGATCCACACCACATTGTTGAATCCCAGTTCAAAGCGTTCGCGCGTGCACTGCGGGCAGCCGTGGAGCCGGATCCGCGTGTTGAAGGAGTCCCATCGACAAAGGGCAGTCTGTGAGCGCGTCGCCGAACGAGAGCCTGCCCAGCGTCGTCGTTCTGGACTATGGATCGGGCAATGTGCACTCAGCGGTGCGCGCTCTTGAACGGGCCGGTGCGAATGTCAGTCTTACGGCCGATCCGGTCAAAGTTCTCGAGGCCGACGGGCTCGTGGTGCCCGGTGTCGGGGCCTTCGCCACAGTAATGAAGGAATTGAAGGCCGTTGATGGACCCCGTCTGATTGGACGCAGGGTCGCTGGCGGCCGTCCAGTTCTCGGCATTTGCGTTGGATTGCAGATCTTGTTCGATGAAAGTGCCGAGCATGAGAGCCGCGAGCCGGGTATGGGGGAGTGGCCGGGAGTCGTTGAACGGCTTCCAGCCGACGTCGTTCCGCACATGGGGTGGAACACGGTCCAAGTGCCGGGCGGAACGCGATTGTTCGCAGGCATCGAAGATGAGCGCTTCTACTTCGTCCATTCCTATGCCGTTCAGAAGTGGGAATTCGACGTTAACCAACCACGGATGAAGGCTCCGATGGTCACCTGGGCTGAACACGGTGCGCCGTTTATCGCCGCCGTCGAGAACGGTCCGCTGTCAGCCACGCAGTTCCATCCGGAAAAATCTGGTGACGCGGGATCAGCACTGCTGCGTAACTGGATCAAGTCACTCTAGGAGGGAACGATCATATGTGGACAGTGGCGCTGATGGGTCTGGCCGGGCTGCTCGCCGGAGGTGCCATATCGTTCCGCCGCCAGGAGCGGCCAACGGCCCTGGTCGTCAGCTTCTGGGTTCTTGCCGGTATGGCTGTTGCTGCGGGCTGGCTCCTGACGCTTCCCGGTTGAGCAACACCTGGCCCGCGGTATTTTCCTCCAGCAACGAAAGTTGAGCATGAATAGTATGAACAACGTCAATCAATCACCAGTCTTGGAACTGTTGCCGGCGGTCGACGTCGCCGACGGTCAGGCCGTGCGGCTGGTCCAAGGCGAAGCGGGCAGCGAAACCAGTTACGGATCGCCGCTGGATGCCGCCCTGGCTTGGCAGAATGACGGAGCAGAATGGGTCCATCTTGTGGATCTTGACGCTGCCTTCGGTCGCGGATCCAATCTGGACCTCCTCAGCAGCGTCGTCGGCCAGCTGGACATCAAAGTTGAACTGTCCGGAGGAATCCGCGATGACGATTCACTCGAGGCGGCGCTCAAGCTAGGGGCACGCCGGGTCAACCTCGGTACTGCGGCGCTTGAAAATCCGGAGTGGACTGCCCGGGTAATAGACAAGCACGGTGACGCGATCGCTGTGGGACTGGACGTGCGGGGAACAACGCTTGCTGCAAGGGGCTGGACCAGGGAAGGTGGCGATCTTTGGGAAGTGCTCCAGCGCCTGGACACGGCCGGATGCTCGCGCTATGTCGTCACGGATGTAACGAAGGACGGTACGCTTCGCGGCCCAAACGTTGAATTACTGCGCGAAGTGCTTACCAGGACCGACAAGCCCGTCGTCGCCTCCGGTGGCATTGCCACACTCGACGACATAGCTTCCCTGCGGGAACTCGTCTCCGAAGGCCTTGAAGGAGCCATCGTGGGCAAAGCGTTGTACTCGGGCGCCTTCACCCTCCCACAGGCCCTCGATATCGCTGGCCGGCCAGGCCAGCAGCAGGCCCGCTGAGTGCCGGAAGGAAAACTGCCTCCACATATTGCCGAAGCATTGGCCGGCGCCGGGGGCATGACCGATTCCGCTAACCGCCAGTGGTCTGGCAGGGACTTGGGCCCGGAGGGTGAAACAGTACATCAGTATGGGAACGACGACGGTAAGACGGCTGAGAGCTACCGCAGAGCCCTGGATGAACTCAATTCGGGGACGGGAACCGAAGCCGGCGTCGTTGCAACCTTGGCTGGCGTACGGGTTTTTGTCCCGATAGTCGCCGAGGTAACTGTCACTGGCAATGCCTCGAGTGGCCTGGTAACGGACAAAGAATCAGACATGGCGATGGTCAGCCTGAAAGCTCCTGACGGACGTAAGGCGCTTCCGGTATTCAGCAGCGTGGAATTCCTGCGGGCCTGGCATCCCGAAGCGCGGCCGGTTGCCGTTTCCACACCGCGGGCAGCATTGTCCGCTGCCGCCGAGGATGCACAGTTATTGGTGATCGATCCTGGGGCTCCGCAGACGTTCGTCGTCCGCCGGCCGGCCGCCTGGTCCTTGGCACAGCAGAAGGCATGGACGCCGTCGTATGTCGATGACGAGGTTCGTCAGGCTGTGGCGTCGGCTGCCGAGGGAATTCCGGCGGTTCATTCGGTGCAGGTCCAGCCCGGATCGGGTGTGGCATCGCTGCTGTCCGACGGGCGGCGCGTCGACGGTGGTGGGCCGGGACCTGAATTGCGCCTCATCGTCGGACTTGTCCCGGGCTTGGATGAGGCCAACGTAAAGGCGGTCGTCGGGGAATTACAGAACCGCCTTGCCGCCAACCGGGAATTCGTCGACCGGGTGGATTCGCTGGAGGTTAAGCTGGCCAGCGCGGAATAACCAGTAAGCCGTCTGCCAGCCGGGACCTGTCAGTTGACGGGACCGGTCCACTTTTCGCCCGGGCCTTGACCCGGAGCGTCCGGATGACTGGACTCCTCGCGGAACGCCAGTTGGAGGGAGCGTAATCCATCCCTTAAGGGGCCGGCGTGCTGGCTGCCAATCTCAGGGGCGGCTGCGGTGACGAAGCCGGCCAGAGCCGTGATCAGCTTGCGGGCCTCGTCCAGATCCTTCAGTTCCGCGGCATCCTCGCTGGCAGCAAGACCGCATTTAATGGCGGCGGCGCTCATCAGGTGGACAGCTGCGGTGTTGATGACCTCGACCGCAGGCACTTCAGCAATGTCGCGTATTTCCTGCTGAGCCGCCGGGTCTTCATAAACGTTATGCGTGTCTCCGCCGGCCGGCTGATTACTGTCTGGAGTGCTCATAATGGTAAGCTTGTCACAGACCTACTGAATGTCGGTACTTCCGTGTGCTAAATCTCTGCGATGGGAAATGGACCAGGAAGATCGGTTGTTCAGTGTGCAAGCGGAGTCCTCTCCCACCTGAGTCACCAGCACCGCCGGTATTGCCGACGATGACGGGTGTCCGGGTTTTGGTCGGCGTACCGGAGTGCCGCAGGCAGCGGCATTGCGACCTACGAGCTTACGCTTCCGGCGTGTGGCAGTCCGACCCTAACTTGAGGCCTTCGATTGCACCAGCAATTGGAGGCCTTCTTCATGTGCTGGTGGTGACCGTTACCAGAACAACAGGAGCTACACATTAGCGAGCCACGAATCAATGATCGGATCCGCGTCCCGGAGGTGCGGCTGGTAGGACCGGCAGGCGAACAAGTCGGCATCGTACGTATCGAAGATGCACTGCGCCTGGCAAGTGAGTCAGACCTTGATCTCGTTGAAGTTGCGCCGATGGCCAAGCCACCGGTGGCTAAACTCATGGATTTTGGCAAGTACAAATATGAAGCTGCGGTCAAAGCCCGTGAGGCACGCAAGAACCAGACGAACACCGTCTTGAAGGAAGTGCGCTTCCGGCTCAAGATTGACACGCACGATTATGAGACGAAGACCGGCCACGCCCGCCGGTTCCTTTCGGCGGGGGACAAGGTCAAGGCCATGATCCAGTTCCGTGGCCGTGAACAGCAACGCCCGGAGATGGGAATCCGCCTGCTCCAGAAGTTCGCTGAAGACGTTTCAGACGTTGGCAGTGTCGAATCGAATCCGAGGATCGATGGCCGCAATATGGTAATGGTCATTGGCCCAGTGAAGAACAAGGCGGAGGCCAAAGCCGAGGCGCGCCGGGCCACCCAGAAGTCTGAAGCCAAGGCACAGAAGGAATCCAAGCGTGTCGACGTCTCCAAGGGCGAGGCCCCCATGACGCAGACCTTGGGGGACACCATGCCGGAAGGTCTTAAGGCGATGGGATCCGAGGCTGAACGGACTGCACCCGACGAAGCTGAGGCGCAGCCGAAAGCACCGGAGACGAAATCGACAGCTAAAGCCGAGCCAAAACCGGCCGAAGCTAAAGCCGAGCCGAAACCGGCCGAAGCTAAAGCCGAGCCAAAACCGGCCGAAGCTGAACCGGCGGCTCCGAAACCGGCCGAAGCTGAGCAGTCAACTCCGAAACCTGCCGCTGAACCGGCGGCTCCGAAACCTGCCGGTAAGCCGGCAGCGCCGAAACCCGTTGGCAAACCGGCAGCGCCGAAGCCACGGGCCAGTTCCACCAGTAAGCCTGCTGGCAAGACGCCGTCGAGCCAGAGTAAGTCGGACGCTGACAAGTAGGCCGCGTGCCTGCTTGAGCCGTTCCGGCCAGTCCAAAAACCGTCAATGGTTCCACCGGACCATTGCAAGAGCCGAGGGCACAGCCCGAGGAGATATGTAAGGAGATCGGTAGCCATGCCGAAGATGAAGACACACAGTGGCGCTAAAAAGCGCTTCAAGCTGACCGGCTCAGGCAAGCTCAAGCGCCAGCAGGCGAACCGCCGCCACTACCTGGAGCACAAGTCCTCGACGCTGACCCGCCGTCTGGCCAGCGACAAGATCGTCTCCCCGGCTGATGCCAAGAACATCAAGAAGATGCTGGGTAAATAACCCACATCCGTCAACGGCTGGACCTTCCGGTCCGCAGCCACTTATTTACCAGCTTTCCTGACTGTTCCGCAGTGTTCGGTTAAGGGATATGAAATTTGAAGGAGTACGCACGTGGCACGTGTGAAGAGGGCGGTCAACGCCCATAAGAAGCGCCGGGTAATTCTCGAGCGCGCAAGCGGATACCGCGGTCAGCGTTCGCGCCTGTACCGCAAGGCCAAAGAACAGGTCATCCACTCGTTCGTATACAACTACAACGACCGCCGCAAGCGCAAGGGTGACTTCCGCCGACTGTGGATCCAGCGCATCAATGCCGCAGCGCGCGCCAATGGTATGACCTATAACCGGTTTATCCAGGGTTTGAAGGCCGCCGAAATCGAGGTCGACCGCCGCATGCTGGCTGAGTTGGCCATCAGCGACGCCACCGCATTCACCGCGCTGGTCAAGCTGGCCAAGGACAACCTGCCTGAGGACACCTCCGCGCCTGTCGCCGCCGGTTTCCGCTAAACGCTCCGCCTACAGTGCATGACGCCGGGCGCCCGCAAGCGCCGATCATCTCCAACACCCGTTCAGACCGGGTCCGTGATGTCGCAAAGCTTGCCGGGCGCCCGGCGCGTTTAAAGCGCAGGCAATTTGTGGCTGAGGGCCCGCAGGCCGTGCGTGAGGCGCTGGCTGCTCACCGCCATCGGGGCGCTTCGGAACGAGCGGTCGTCGTTCAATTGTTTGCGACGCAGGAATGCCTCAACCGCTTTCCGGAGTTCGATGTTCCTGTATCCGGCGTGAAACTGCGCTTGGCAACAGATGAAGTGCTCGCGGTGATGGGAGATACGGTCAATTCCCAAGGCGTCATCGCGGTTTGTAACACCATTGATGTCGAACTTGCTGAAGTTCTGGAACGGCGGCCGCGTCTGATTGCGGTTTTCTCGCGGATGCGGGATCCGGGCAATGCGGGAGCGGTGCTGCGCGCCGCGGATGCTGCCGGCGCCGACGCCGTCGTCATCACTGCTTCAAGTGTTGATATCTACAATCCCAAGGCTGTCCGCTCAACTGCTGGATCGATATTCCACGTGCCGGTTGTCGTCGGAGAGGATCTGGGAACGCTGACCCGCCGGCTGGATGGGTCCGGTCTCCAGTTGCTTGCGGCCCATGGGTATGGGAAATATGATCTGGACGTACTCCAGGATGAGTGCGCCACCCGGCGCCTCCAACATGGCGACGTGCCTGCTTCCATGCAAACAGGGGAACGCAGCGATCCGGCTCTCGAACTTCCAAGCGCTTGGATATTCGGTAATGAGGCCCAAGGTCTGAGCGAAGCGGAATTGGCAATGACCGATTTCAGTGTTTCCGTTCCCGTCTACGGATCTGCTGAAAGCCTGAACCTTGCGACGGCGGCCACTGTATGTCTCTATGCCAGCGCCCGTGCCCAACGGACTATGGGTCCCGCAGATTAGGCGTTTTTGCGTCCGGTCACCGCACCGTAGAGGAAGGCGACCAGCGGCCCGCCGACGATGGCCATGATCCATGGTCCGAGGTCATAGAACGAGTTGACTCGCTGCCGAGCTGTAGCGTAGCGAGGTAGAATCCTCAATGTTCGGCGGTATGAAGAACAGGTGGTACGCAGTGGCAGGAAGCGGCGGCACTAAGGCGGTTATCGCGGCTCTGATCGCGAATCTTACGATCGCGGTCTTCAAGTTCGTGGCTTTTATCCTCACCGCATCATCATCGATGCTTGCTGAAGCGATTCACTCCGTTGCAGACTCCGGTAACCAAGTGCTGCTCTTGGTCGGCGGAAAAAAGGCGAAGCGCCAGGCAAGCCCTCAGCACCCCTTCGGCTACGGCCGGGAACGATATATCTATTCATTCCTCGTTGCCATAGTGCTGTTCAGCGTTGGCGGTCTCTTCGCACTCTATGAGGCCTACCAGAAGCTTCAGGATCCGCATCCAATCGAGGGATTTTGGTGGTGGGTGCCGCTCGCCGTTCTCGTTGGCGCAATCGTTGCCGAGTCGTTCTCGTTCCGCACAGCCATCGTTGAGTCGAACCGTGTGCGTGGGGGAAAAAGCTGGGCGGAATTCGTGCGCAAGGCCAAATCGCCGGAGCTACCCGTAATCCTGCTTGAAGATCTCGGAGCGTTGCTCGGACTGACTTTTGCGCTCTTCGGCGTCAGCCTCACTTTGATTACCGGCAACAGCGTTTGGGATGCGGTCGGAACGGCCATGATCGGCATACTCCTGGTCATCATTGCCATCGTCCTTGCGATGGAAACGAAATCTCTCCTGCTTGGTGAATCGGCGACGAAGGAAGACGTGCAGAAGATTGAGCAAGCACTGCGTGGGTCCTCCGGCACCGAAATAGTCCACCTCAAGACCCTGCACCTTGGACCGGAAGAATTGCTGGTGGCAGCAAAGATTGCGATTAGCCGCTCGGATTCTGGCGAAGACGTCGCCGAGGAAATTGATAGTGCGGAACAGCGGATCCGGGAGGCAGTCCCGATTGCTCGGGTAATTTACCTGGAACCGGATGTTTACTCTGCGAAGGCAGCCGCGGCCGATGAAATGCGTTGACGGTTATTCAACTTTCCGCTGAACAGCGCGATTAGCAGACCGAGAACGGCAAGTACAGCACCGACCCGCGCCGGCGCAACGAGTCCCCAGCCCCAGGTAATGACGAGTCCGCCGAGAAATGCCCCGAGTGCGTTGGCTGTGTTCAAGGCGGCATGGTTGAGGGACGCCGCCAAGGATTGCGCGTCCCCGGCGACATCCATCAGCCGGGTCTGCAGCGCCGGCACCAGCATCGAGCCGGCAGCTCCAACCAAGAAGACCAGCAGTATGGCAGACCAGGGAATCCGGACCGCCCAGCTGAATACCAAAAGAACAGTCGCCACTGCAACCATGCAACCGTAGATACTCCCCATCACGGATCGGTCCGCGATTCTGCCACCGATAATATTGCCGACGACCATGCCGATGCCGTAGAGCGCGACGATGAACGGAAGAGCAGTTGAAGGAAGACCCGTAACCTGCGTCATCGTCGGGCTGATGTAGGAGTAAACGGCGAAGAAACCTCCGAAGCCAACGATGCCAATCAGCAGGGCCAGCCAGACCTGGATCCGTTTCAAGGCGCCGAGCTCCCGCCTGATACTCGCGTCGGCAGCGGCATGCTGAAACGGTACGTACTTCGTTACGAGGACAAGTGTCAGCAAACCGATAAGCCCCACGAATACGAACATTAGCCGCCAGCCAAATTGTTGTCCGATCCAGGTGGCCAGGGGAACGCCGATGACGTTCGCGATGGAGAGTCCCAGCATTACCGAGGCGACGGCGCGGGCACGCCGGGTGGGCGGCACCAGGGACGCGGCGATAATGGCCGCGAGCCCGAAATATGCCCCATGCGGCAGGCCCGAAATGAATCGCGTCAGCAGCAGCCAACCAGAATCAGGTGCCACGTAAGAGGAGAGATTTGCCAGGGTAAACAGGAGGATCAATCCCAACGCCACCTTTTTCCTTGGCAATCGTGCACCGAGAACAGCCAGCAATGGTGCCCCCACAACAACACCCACTGCATAGGCGGAGATCAGGTGGCCGCCCATGGCAAGGCTGATTTGCAGATCCTCCACGACATCACCGAGCAGACCCATGATCGCGAACTCGGTGGTGCCAATGGCAAAACCACCCGTGGCGAGGGCAAAGATCGCGAGAGCCGTTCGTGTCTGAACGGCTCTGGCGCCCGCATCGGCCGTCGGCGACGGCTGGACGGACGTGTTGCGCGCGGAGGAAGGCATTGATGTCTTTCGTCGAAAGGAAATTGATACGGCCGCTCCTGCAGCGGCCGCGGTGCCACCTGCGCAGGACTGTCCGGAAGCGAGGCCGGAGGTGGTGCTGAGAATGCCGGTAATTCGATCACTCATTGCCGTTGCAGGGCAGGAACCCCTTCTATACAACAACGGACAGGTGAATTTGTTCCGGCATCAGGATACCGCCGCGGCGCGTAGACTCTGCAGCGTGGAGTCAAATATCACGTCATTGAAGCAAGTCGTCGGTGCCGCCATCGTCGATTCCCTGGCCTCTCCCAGCCGGTTACTCGTCGCCCGAAGGAGCGCACCGCCGGCGTTGGCCGGGTTGTGGGAGTTCCCTGGGGGAAAGGTCGAACCGGGGGAGACTTGCACTCAGGCCCTGCACCGGGAATTGACGGAGGAACTTGGCGTAGCCGTTCGTCTCGGTACAGAAGTCAGAGGCCCCCACGAACAGGGCTGGCTTCTCAACGAAAGTGCAGCGATGCGGGTCTGGTTGGCTGAATTATCGTCAGGTGTTCCGCGTCCGCTGGAAGATCATGACTTGCTCAACTGGTTGGATCTGGCTGCTGCTGAATCACTTGAGACCTTGCCATGGATTCCTGCGGATTATCCGATAGTCGCCGGCCTGCTGTCAGTCATCGGTGAGCCAATCACGAACACCACAGGTCCCGCTTTGGGCCGCTGACGACTGACAAGGTTACCGCGGGGCCAGCCAAGGGCGGAAAGTTAGAAGAGCGTCGGATGGAGATCGCCCATGTGATGCTGATTCGGCCGCCCATTCTGAGGCGAGGGAGGAGGATCCACCGACGCTGGCATGGTTCCTTTCGGGTAGCTGGATTCACCCTCCTGGCCCGAACGGATGAAGCGGGCACCGCCATCGAACCCATGCCGTTTCTTGAAATATCCCACACGTGATGCGAGCCAACGCCGGTAATCCTTCGACGCGTATGTTCCACCGGAATACAGGCGGCGGTATCGTCCAACGAGTTGTGGATGTTCTTGCGCCAGCCATTCCATAAACCACTCCCGGGCACCGGGCCGCAAGTGCAGCGGCCCCGCAGTGACACCGGTCGCTCCAGCGTCAGCAAGCTGGGACAGCAACGAGTCAAGGGCTTCATCCGAATCGGTGAGCCAGGGCAGGATGGGCATCGCCATGACCCCGCAGGGAAGGCCGGCGTCCCGCAACCGGCTGATCAACTGCAGCCGTGCCTTCGGCGTCGGCGTGCCCGGCTCAAGGCGTTTGGCGAGCTCCGGATCGGTCAAGGCCAATGATATTCCCATCCCGATCTCAACCTGCTTGGACGCCTCTTTCAGCAAAGGGATGTCCCGGGCGAGCAACGTCCCCTTAGTCAGTATGGAAAAGGGAGTGCCGGAATCGGCGAGGGCCGAGATAATTTCCGGCATCAGCTGATATCTGCCCTCGGCCCGCTGATACGGGTCCGTATTGGTTCCCATGGCCACATGGTGGCGCTGCCATGAAGCCTTGGACAGTTCTGCCCGCAGCACCTGGCCGGCATTGACCTTCACGACGAGCTGGCTGTCGAAGTCCGGACCGGCATCCAGGTCCAGATAGGTGTGTGTTTTGCGTGCGAAGCAGTAGACGCAGGCATGGCTGCAACCGCGATAGGGGTTGATCGTCCATTCGAAAGGCATTGCGGAACGGCCGCCAACACGGTTCAGAACCGATTTGGCCTGTACCTCGTGGAAAGTCACCCCTGCAAATTCGGGCGTTTGCACCGAGCGCAGGAATCCGGCCATGGGCAGCAGGGCCGGTTCCGACGGCGGGCGTCCGTTCGTCTGATTGCTCCACCTCATACTGTATTCGAACATACTTTCGAGATACATTCAAGGTAGTCTCTGATTATGCCGACAAAGATTCTGCTGACAGGTTTCGAGCCCTTCGGCGGCCAAAGCATAAATCCGTCATGGCGGGCCGTTCAGCTTGCGGCAGCCGGGCTGACTGACGCCGGATATGTAGTCCACACCTTCGAGTTGCCGTGCGTCTTCGGGCAATCCGCCCGGGTCCTCAGCCAGGCACTCGACGACGAGCGGCCAGACCTGGTTTTGTGCGTCGGGCAGGCAGGCGGCCGTGGCCGGCTGTCCCTGGAACGCATCGCGATCAATATCGACGACGCCCGCATCCCGGACAACGCAGGAAACAGCCCGGTGGATTCCCCTGTAGTGGACGGTGGACCGGCCGCATACTTCAGCTCACTGCCCATCAAGGCATCCCTCCGTGAGTTGCTCGGGATGGGAGTAGCCGCCGAGATTTCCCAGTCCGCCGGCACATATGTGTGCAACCACGTTTTCTACGCCCTCATGCATGAACTACAGCGCGGCGTTCACAGCAATGCCAAAGGTGGTTTCGTCCACATCCCCTTCGCGCCGGAGCAGGTGGCTGACAGTTCGGTTGCCAGCATGGAAATAACGACGGCGGCTTCGGCCCTGGCAGCGATTGTCCGGGTCAGTGTGGCCACCGGCGAAGACATTCCCATGGCGGCCGGGGCCACCCACTGATTCGGCAGATTTTTTCCACAGCGATCAGGGATCCCTTGTAACCTGCTGCTGCTGGCGGTAAGAATGCTTCTAGGGGGCAACGAAGCTCCATACTTTTGAAGGAGCTGATCCATGTCCAACCTGGCGAACATCCTGGTCCAGTCCGCGGCGTCCAATCCGGACAAGGTGGCTATCAAAATGGATGACATTGAACTTGGTTACGGTGTCATTGAGGGACTGAGCCAGAGGGTCGCAGGCCTGCTCCAGGCCAACGACATTCAACCCGGGGACCGGGTGGCGTTGATCAGCCCCAATATTCCGCCAATGCCCGCGGTCTACTACGGCATCCTTCGATACGGGGCTGTCGTCGTGCCTTTGAATCCGTTGTTGAAAGCCCGTGAGGTGGAATTTCATTTGAAGGACGCCGGGGCCAAACTCGCGTTCGCCTTCGAAGGGGTTCTCGGGGAAGTGCAGGAGGGAGCTAAGGCCAGCGGCGTCGAAGTGGTCAGTATGGACGCTTCCTTCGCGAAAATGCTTGGCGGCCATGATGCGGTTTCCGCCGTCGCCGAGGCTGATCCTTCGGACACCGCCGTCATTCTCTACACGTCCGGCACGACAGGCAGGCCCAAAGGTGCGGAACTGACGCATGAGAACCTTCGGTCCAATGCGGAGCTGTCCCGCAGCCTGTTCAGCATCACCCCTGATGATGTCCTTTTTGGCGGACTTCCGTTCTTCCACATCTTCGGCCAGACCTGTGCCCTGAACTCGGCCGTCTCCGCTGGTGCCACGATCACGATCCTGCCCAAGTTCGATCCTGTGAAGGCAATGGAAATAATCCAGCGGGACAAGGTCACTATCTTCCTTGGCGTTCCCACTATGTACATTGGCCTGCTCGGGGTGCCGGACCGGGACAATTATGACGTCTCCGCGCTCCGGATGGCAGCCTCGGGCGGTGCTGCGTTGCCGCTGGAAGTGCTGCGCGGGTTTGAATCGTCCTTCGACGCTACTCTCCTGGAGGGATACGGACTTTCCGAGACCTCACCTGTGGTGTGTTTCAACCAGATGGACGGCATCCGCAAACCTGGTTCCATCGGCACCGCCGTCCGCGGGGCGGAATTACGTGTCCTGAATGAGGAGGGCCAGGACGTTCCCCCGGGGGAGGTAGGGGAGCTGGCGGTGTCCGGCGGATACGTGATGAAGGGATATTGGAACAACCCGGAGGCGACCGAAGCGGCCATTCCCGATGGCTGGTTCCGGACCGGCGACATGGCCAGAGTGGATGAGGACAGGGTGTTCTTCATCGTGGACCGGAAGAAGGACATGATTCTGCGCGGCGGATACAACGTTTATCCGCGGGAGGTAGAAGAGGTCCTTTACGAACATCCGGCCGTTTCGGAGGCTGCAGTCCTCGGACAGCCGGACGAGTTGCATGGCGAGGAAGTCGTCGCCGTCGTTGTACTCAAAGAAGACGCTGAACCGGTGGAGCCGGAGGAGATCCGGGACTTTGTGGCGGACCGGATTGCTGCCTATAAGTATCCGCGCCGGGTGGTCATCGCCGACGAGTTGCCCAAAGGACCGACCGGCAAGATCCTCAAACGCGAAATCAAGGTTTGATCAAAGACCATGACGGCCGCGGAAAACGCCGGATGACCGGCCGCTCCGGGTAGCCGCCGTTCCGCAGGCCTGCATGGCGCTCGAATACGTTCCGGGATGCAGGATCGCCGGAACGCCACAGTGACCACACGGCGGCCGCCGCATACAGCGGAAGGAACGGCAGCCCGAGGCAGATTGCATACTGTGTGCTGTGCCTTGCTTCGTGGCCGACCAGCGCAGCTGATGCGGTTGCCTGCGGGCTCCGTTGCCGGAAAAAGACGACGTTGCCGACAGTATAAGCCGCCGCGGCGGGCAGCCGCGGCCGGTATCCGGAAGCGAACAGGAGACCCTGCGGACCCCTGCTGACCGGACTGCGGGTGGCCGCCGCAATGCCGACGCCGAGCGGGGTGGAAAGGTTGACCATGTTGACGATTTGCCGGAGCCTATGACTTCCCTGCATGGCAGTATTCTAACTGCGTTCAATCGATCCCCGGCGGTCTTTTTCGAAGCTGTCGCAGCTGTCAACTAGACTTGCTGTGCCCGACATAACTTCTAAGTGAGAACTGTTGATGACTGAACCCTCCAACGAGTCCCCGGCGGCCAACCCGCTGGACGAAACTTCCGTCAATACCGCCGTGGACCAGGCGCTCGCGGCCATCGCCGCAGCGGCGGACCTGGAAAGTCTGAAGGCTGTCCGCCTCGCCCATACCGGTGACAAGTCGCCCTTGAGCCTGGCCAACCGTGCAATCGGCACGCTGTCCAAGGACCAAAAGGCCAACGCCGGCAAGCTGATGGGCGCTGCCCGCGGACGGGTCAACAAGGCCCTGGCCGAGCGGACAGTGGTGCTTGAGGCCGAACGCGATGCCAACATTCTGGTCGAGGAAGCCGTGGATGTCACGGCCGCTCCCCGGCGTCGCAGGGCCGGAGCCAGACACCCTCTTTCAACGCTTCAGGACAGGGTCAGTGACATCTTCGTCGGAATGGGATGGGAGATCGCAGAAGGTCCCGAAGTCGAATCCGAGTGGTTCAACTTCGACGCCCTGAATTTCAAGCCGGACCACCCTGCACGTGCCATGCAGGACACCTTCTTCGTCGAGCCTCCGGAGGCCCACCTGGTGCTCCGGACCCACACCTCGCCGGTGCAGGTCCGATCGCTGTTGGAGCGTGAACTGCCGGTTTATGTGCTCTGCCCGGGCAAGGTTTTCCGTACCGACGAACTGGACGCCACCCACACCCCGGTCTTCCACCAGTTCGAGGGTCTTGCGGTGGACAAGGACCTGAGCATGGCGGACCTCCGAGGAACACTGGAGCACTTTGCCCGGCTGATGCTCGGCGAAGCGGCGGAGATCCGGCTGCGTCCGGCCTTCTTCCCCTTCACCGAACCATCAGCGGAACTGGATGTCTGGCACCCCGGGGCCAAGGGCGGCCCCCGCTGGATTGAGTGGGGCGGGTGCGGGATGGTCAATCCAGCGGTGCTGTCGGCGGCCGGAATCGATCCGGAGATCTACTCCGGATTCGCCTTCGGAATGGGTATAGAGCGGACGCTGATGTTCCGCAATGACGTCGGCGATATGCACGACATGATCGAAGGCGACGTCAGGTTCAGCGAACACTTCGGGATGGAGATTTAGATGCGGGTCCCACTGTCATGGCTGCGCGAGTACGCCCAAGTGCCGGATGGAGCGAGCGCCGAAGACGTAATGGCCGATCTCGTCCGGGTCGGTCTTGAGGAAGAGGAAGTCCACCGTCCCTCAGACGAACTCTACGGTCCCATAGTTGTGGGCGAGGTGCTCTCCAAGGAGCCGGAGCCGCAGTCCAACGGCAAGACCATCAACTGGTGCCAGGTGCAAGTGGCTCCGGAAGGAACGACGGCGGCGGACGGTGGCGACGCGGTGCACGGCATTGTCTGTGGCGCTGATAATTTCGTCGTTGGCGACAAGGTTGTGGTGACACTTCCCGGGTCCGTGCTGCCCGGGGACTTCAAGATCGCCCCTCGGAAAACCTACGGACACATTTCCGATGGCATGATCGCGTCCGTGCGTGAACTCGGTATTGGCGAGGATCACGATGGGATCTTGGTGTTGTCCACCATTGGGGTGGATGCCGAAATCGGAAGCGACGCCGTCGAGCTCCTGGGACTCAATGACGAGGCCGCCGAAATCAACGTGACCCCGGACCGCGGATACTGCTTCTCGATCCGGGGTGTCGCCCGTGAGTACGCTCACGCGACAGGGACAGGCTTCACCGATCCGGCGGAGCAAGTAACGGTGCCCGGGACGGATGCTGCTGGCTATCCGGTCAGGATTGACGACCAGGCGCCTATTCTCGGCCGGGCCGGCTGCGACCGGTTCGTTGCCCGGACGATCCGGAACCTGGATGTGTCGGCGCCGACACCGCCATGGATGGCTGCCCGGCTGCGGCTTGCCGGTATTCGTTCCATTTCACTCGTTGTTGATGTCACCAACTACGTGATGCTGGAGCTGGGTCAGCCGCTGCACGCGTACGACCTTGACAAGCTCTCCGGCGAGATCGTCGTCCGCCGGGCGCAGCCGGGCGAGAAGCTGCGGACCCTCGACGACCGCGAGCGTGCCCTCGATCAGGAGGACCTGCTGATCACAGACGAATCCGGACCGATCGGAATCGCCGGGGTCATGGGTGGCGAAAGCACGGAGACGTCGGGAGCCACGACCAACGTCCTGATTGAAGCGGCCCATTTTGAGGAAATCAGCATTGCCCGTTCGGCCCGCCGGCACAGGCTCCCCTCCGAAGCATCGCGCCGGTTTGAGCGTGGAGTCGACTGGCATGTCGCCGCCGTTGCGGCCGAACGCGCTATCGGATTGCTTTCCGAACTCGGTGGCGGCACCGCCGACCCGGCTGTCACCGATACCGGAACGGCGCCGGCACCGAGGTCGATCTTCCTGCCGGCCGGCTACACCTCATCGCGGATCGGCATGGAATTCACCGCGGACGAGATTATTTCCACGCTGACCGAGCTGGGGGCGGAAGTTTCTCCCGAGGCGGACGGCTTCACCGTCGTGGCGCCGAGCTGGCGCCCGGACCTGAATGACAAGGCGGACCTGACAGAAGAGGTCGCCCGCTTGGTGGGCTACGACAAGATTCCTTCCCGGTTGCCGGTCGCACCTCCCGGGCGCGGCCTGACGCGCGTTCAGCAGCAGCGGCGCAGGGTCGTCCAGGCGCTGGCCGACGCCGGTCTGACCGAAGTGCTGGCGTATCCCTTTGTCGATGCTGAGTCCAACCAGAGATTCGGTTCAGCGGAGGCAGGCAAAGACCTGCCGGCGATCCGGCTGGCCAATCCGATCAGCGCCGAAGAACCGTTCCTGCGGACTTCGGTGCTTCCGGGACTCCTGGATGTGCTGAAACGCAACGTTTCCCGCGGATTCCGGGATGTGTCGCTCTACGAGACGGGCCTGGTGTTCCTGCCCGGGGAACAGCACGGGACTGCGGAAATTCCTGGACTGGGTGAGCTGCCGCCAGCGGAAATCATTGACTCGCTCCTTGCCGGCATACCGGCTCAACCCCAGCACCTGGGCGTGGTCATGTCTGGATGCAACTCGCCGGCCGGTGCGGGACACGATCCCCGCCCGTACGATTGGGCGGACGCGTTGGATGTTGCCGCGCTGGTCGGTTCAGTACTCGGCGTCGAGGTGATTACGAGACAGGGCCAGCATCAGGCGTTTCACCCTGGCCGGACGGCGCAGCTATTGCTCCGGTCCGGGACTGTGGTCGGCTACGCCGGAGAACTGCACCCTAAGGTGCTGGCTGCCGTGGACGCCCCGGCCAGGACTGTCGCGTTGGAGCTGGATCTCGATGCGCTGTTCGAAGCGGCTGCGGACGTTATCGTCGCCAAGTCGATTCCCACTTATCCCGTTGCGACCCAGGACGTTGCCCTTGTCGTTGATGCCGGGGTGCCGGCCAGCGCGGTGCTTGACGTTCTCCGGGAAGGTGCGGGCGACCTGTTGGAGGATGTTTCCCTCTTCGACGTGTATTCCGGAACGGGAATCGAGGAGGGGCGGAAGTCGCTGGCGTTCAGCCTGAGATTCCGTGCTCCGGATCGTACCCTGACCGCCGACGAGGCATCCGCTTCCCGCGAAGCTGCGGTGGCCCTGGCTGCCGAGCGTCTCGGCGCCGTACAACGAGGATAAGCTGTTCTGCCGGCCGGACTGCTTCCGGCCGGCAGAGTACTATTAGCCGGCCTGCGAATCCGGCACGAGGAGTACTTTGCCGGTCGTCTTGCGACCCTGGAGGTCACGGTGGGCTCCGGCGGCATCGGCCAGCGGGTAAGTCGCACCGATACTGACGGACAGGTCGCCGGACAGGACAGCATTAAACAGGTCCGACGAGCGCCATCTGCGCTCGTCGGCGTCCAGCAGGTAGTCGGCGAGTTTCGGCCGGGTGACGTACAGCGATCCTCCGGCGTTGAGCCGCTGCAGATCGAATTCGGGAACCGGGCCGGAGGCGCCTCCGAAGAGCACGAGTGTTCCCCGGGTGCGCAGGCTCGCCAGTGAGTCATCAAACGTCGCCTTCCCGACGCCGTCGAACACTACATCCACGCCTGTTCCGCCGGTCAGCTCACTAATGTTAGGCACGAGCCCCTCATATCCCAGGACTTCGTCCGCACCGGCTTTCCTGGCCAGCGACTCCTTCTCTTCGCTCGAAACCGTTGTGATGACCCGTGCACCCTTCGCCTTGAGCAGCTGGGTCAGGAGAAGGCCCACACCACCGGCGCCGGCATGCGTCAATACGGTTTGCCCCGCCTTCACCTCGAAAGTGGAGTTAATCAAGTAGTGCGCCGTCATACCCTGCAGGGGCAGTGCCGCAGCGGCATGGTCGGAGATTCCCTCCGGTACAGGCAGCGACTTATCCGCGTCGATAAGCATGTACTGGGCGTAGGACGCCGAGCCTTCAGCGGTCGCCACGCGGTCCCCGGTTGAGAACCCGGTGACACCGGTGCCGACCGCCACAACTTCGCCGGCGGCCTCACTACCCGGCGTGAACGGGAAATCCACCGGATAAATCCCACTTCGCTGGTACGTCTCGATGAAGTTCACGCCGCTTGCGGCGACGTTGACGAGCAGCTGTCCAGGGCCGGGTTCCGGCACCTCGGTCTCAGCCAGTTCCAGTACTTCCGGGCCGCCTGCGCGGGCGGCAACAATCGCATAGCTCATTCCGCCAGTCTAGGCCGCAAGCTGGATCGGCCAGTAGGTTTAGGTCGCGGTGATTTCCACAGTCCGCGAGCCGAGGACAGTTTTGTCGATCCAGTTGTGGAAATCCATCGTCAGGTAGTAAGTCCCGGCCTCCGGGGGATGCAACAGCATGTCGTAGCGCTCTGCTGCTCCGGAAGTGACGATGCTCGTCATCATCGGGTAGTCGGTGAAATGACACGGCCGGCAGGGACCGTAACGCGAGGTTTCGCGGAAAGCGCGGCCGTCATGGGAGATCAGCTCTGCCATCTTTACGGGCTTTCCGTTACTGTCGGTAAACCGCATGGTGTTCGGCGAGTAGCTGCAATTGAGCAGCCGCAGCAAGGTCGGCGCGCGATCACCTCCGGCGACGTTGGCCCGCATGTTCTGCAGACTCCAGACATGCTCGCCGCCAGGACGGTGGGCAAGTTCTCCGCCGAGCAGGTAGAAGTGCGTTGGCCGGAAATTGTTGAGGCCTACGTCCTCACCGGACAGCCCCTCAGCGTGGTTGTAGTCGTGCCAGCGGGGGTCCACCGAGTACGGAGCGATGAGCGTCTCCGTATCGATGTCGTACTCCGGTCCATCGATGAAGATCCTCCGGGTCACTCCCTCGGTGACCGGAAAGACCGGGTGCACCACCGGATCGATAATCAGCGGCCCGAACATGCCCAATTGCACGTGCAGGGTGGTGTTCACATGGCAATGGTAGAAGTACGTTCCGGCGCTGCCGAGGTTGGGATCGCCGGGCCAGCCGACTTCCGGTAGCCATTGATAGGTGTACTGCCCTTCGATTTCAAAGGACGTGTGCCCGACGCCGTCGTTGCGCGGATCCGGTTCAAGCCCATGCCAGTGGGTGGTGTGCGGTCCCTTGCTGGGGTGGGTGGTCCCATGGAAGAGTTGCCCCTCCTTGAGGCGGATCAGCGGGCCGGGAAAAGCGCGGTCACCGGCATCGTCATTGAAGGACATGATCTCGTGTACCGCGCCGTCGTCGAACCGCAGATCCCGGCGGAACACATCAAGTTCGATGGAGACGTCCGGCTGTTCCCAGTACTCGGTAACCGGATTCTCTTCCTGGTTCTGGTTGGAGCTGAAGTCGACCTGGCTGTCGTAGAAATGCTCGTGGGCTGAAGTAGTCATCAGATTGCTCCTGTAATCGGGGCTGCCAGGGTCCAGTGACCCACGAGACCGCCTGGGTACATGCCACCCGCCGCCGTCTGGGACGGCTCAGCGTGGCAGTGCATCGGGTAGTGCCAGTCAACGTTGCGGTTGGTCCACACAGTTTCGGTGCAGTCCGGTGGACGCTTGATTGGAATCAGGCTTTCTTTCCGGTCCATCGGTTCCAGCTCAATGACGTCCTCCCATTGCTGCAACACAACGTGCCCGTCATCGTCGATGAAGCCGCCAGTGCGGGGGAAGTCGTAGCCATTGCGCCGCACAGTCCACAAGTGGTTGCCGTGAAAGTGCATCTGGTGGAACACGATGCCCGGGTTGACCAGGCGGACGAGTTGCCCCGTACTGACCGAATCGGAGGTGTAACCGAGGCTGAGGTCGCGGGAATCGATGTGCCGGGCTGATCCGGAAATGAGCGTATCCTCCATCCGCGTCCGGTTGAGAGCGTCGTTCCGGGTGATGCCCAGTGACTCGTAGCCCGCCTTGCCATTGAGCGTGAAGTACCGTGGCACGGGCTTGTCGACCCTCGGATCCACGGTGCCGCCGGCGGCTGCAGTTTTTGCCCATTCCGGCTCGACGTCATGGCAAATCCATATCCACTGCCGCTCAAACTCAGCCGCGCCGGGCTTCACGCACCAGGGGTCGCTGGGATCCATCACAATCAGGGCGCCAAACAGTCCGAGGGTTCGTTCCACCGGGGTGTTTGTCGGGTCGCTGTAGATGTAGCTGCCACAGTCCGGGGCGGCAAATTCGAGGTCCTTGTACTTGCCCGGTGCGATTTCCCCGGTGCCAACGTCCGCGCCGCCGTCGCCGGCGTTGTGGAATGTCAGCTGGTGTGGTTGCGCAAGGCGGTTGTGAACACGGATCTTGATCGTGCTGCCGTATTCGGCCACGATCGTGCGCTCCGGGAAGTAACTGGCCCAGTACGCTCTCCTGACAAGGTAGGAGCCAGGATGCGCCGGATCCGGGGCGAGTGGCTCCGGACGGCCATTTGGAGGCAACGCCGCGCCAAGTGGATACGTCCGGCTGGGAATCACCTCGTTGTTGGCGGTGATAATCTGCGCCGGAATTGTCAGGCTCGGATTCGCATCCTGAAGATCGCTAGGCCGGTCCCCGAAACCGCGGTGATACACCAAGGAGTCGTCGACCATTTTCAAATAGCCATCATTGATGTACATCTGCAGGACGCCGGGTATCGGCAGCGCCGCCTCCGGTGCAGCGGCCCGCAGCATTGTCGGCGACTGCGCGGATGTCTGTCCGCTGATGGCGCCCAGTGACAACAGGCCTGTTCCCGCCGCCGCTGAGCCGAATTTCAACGCTTCGCGGCGGTCGGGACCACTCGTGGTTCGAAGGGAGTTCATAACCGTGCCTCCATAGCGGGTCGATTCCGGACCGTGGGAAGCTCCAGCGCGACAATGCGCTGTTCCCAGGGGTCCGAAAATTCGGCTGAGATCTTGTCCGTATCGGACGGGGCGAGATAGCTGATGGCAAACCGCTCGGTTGCGCCGGCCGCGATCGGCCCGGACTGGCGGCCTGTACCGTTCGGGGTAACGCCAATACCGTCATCGCCGACTTTCAGTCTTAGCTGTCCGGCCGATAGGAGGATCGGGTAGGTCTGCAGGTTCTGGACTTCAAGCTCAACCAGAACGACGTCGGCCCAAGTGTGGTTGCCCGGTTCCCGGCTCCCCGTGCCCCCGTGGCTGTGGCCCGATGAGACTCCGGTCGCCGAAGCCTCGCTGGCAGAGAGCCGCGGCCGGCGCTCCGCCTTGCGGATTTCCACGGTTCCGAAACTCGTTTGCCGCCCCCGGGCGCCGGTGTTGCCCCGTGCCCATGCCATCACTCCGGCCGCTCCAGCGAGGAGGAAGGCACCACCGCTGGCCATCACCCCAACCTGGCGGCGGGAGAAGAGCGGAACAGCCACCTCATCCGGCACGGCTGCATCGATAAGTGTTGCCCCGGACGGTTCCCCGTCCTCTGGCTTGGGCTGTAGTTGCGATTCCACGGCCGGCCCCCCCGATCTGTGACAAATAGACTGTATTCATCTTGTTGGGCACCGGTTGGGAAAACCTTGAACGGACAATAACCGCAAGGATGTATAAATATTGGCTTCCACGCATAATAAACCGTTAGAGTTGGGTTATGACTTTTTCTGTTGCTGTTTCCGGTGCCAGTGGATATGCCGGTGGTGAGGCCCTCCGGCTGCTTTCTTCCCATCCAAATGTGCGGATCGGCGCGATCACGGCGCACAGCAATGCCGGTTCGAGACTTGGCGAACTGCAACCGCACCTGCATTCCCTGAGCCACCGGCTGCTGGAGGAAACCACCGCGGAGAATCTGGCCGGGCACGACGTCGTCGTTCTTGCCTTGCCGCACGGTGCCAGTGCCGAGATGGCGTCCCGGCTGCCCGAATCCACACTGGTCATCGATGCGGGAGCGGACCATCGGCTTGAGGATGCGGCTGCGTGGGAGAAGTTTTACGGATCCTCCCATGCCGGAACGTGGCCCTACGGCCTGCCGGAGTTGCCGGGCCAGCGGGAGAAGCTGCGCGGGGCAAAGCGGATTGCCGTTCCGGGCTGCTATCCCACCAGTTCGCTGCTGGCCCTGTTGCCTGGGTTCGCCGCGGGATTCCTGGAGAACGACGACGTCGTGATCGTGGCTGCCTCGGGCTCCTCCGGTGCGGGGAAGTCGATTAAACCCCACCTGCTCGGCGCCGAAGTCATGGGCGGCATGAGCCCCTACGGTGTGGGCGGAGGACACCGGCACACCCCGGAAATCGAGCAGGGCCTCTCGCTCGCCGCGGGGGCTCCGGTGCAGATTTCCTTTACCCCAACGCTGGCTCCTATGAGCCGGGGGATCCTCAGCACCGCCACCGCAAAAGTGAAGGCCGGCGCCGGCGTCGATCCTGCCGACCTGCGCGAAGCGTGGGTCAACGCCTACGAAAATGAACCGTTTGTGCACGTGCTGCCGGAGGGCCAGTGGCCAACGACAAAAGCGGTGCTGGGATCCAATCATGCCGTCCTGCAGGTGGCCTACGACGAACATGCCGGACGCGCGATCGTCAGTTGCGCCATCGACAATCTGACCAAGGGCACGGCAGGCGGGGCAGTCCAGTCAATGAACCTGGCCCTCGGCCTCGATGAAACAGCCGGCCTCGACTTCGAGGCGGTGGCACCATGAGCGGAATTACCGAACCGGCTGGATTCCGGGCCTCCGGCGTGACCGCGGGGCTGAAGGCGTCCGGCGGAGCCGACGTGGCGCTGGTGGTGAACGATGGTCCAGCGAAGGCAGCCGCGGCTGTGTTTACATCCAACCGGGTGGCGGCCGCGCCGGTGCACTGGTCCCGGCAGGTTGTTTCCGATGGGCGGGTCGATGCCGTCATCCTCAACTCCGGCGGAGCGAACGCCTGCACCGGTCCCGAAGGGTTCCAGAACACGCACACCACGGCGGAGAAGACAGCGGAGGCACTCGGATTTTCCGCCACGGATGTTTTTGTCTGCTCGACCGGGCTGATCGGCGAACAACTGCCGATGGATAAACTCCTGCCCGGCGTCGCAGCCGCTGTATCAAATGTGCATTCCGACGGCGGTACGGAGGCCGCGAAGGCCATCATGACCACCGATTCGGTCGCCAAGGAAGCGGTAGCGGCCGGAACCGGCTACACCATCGGCGGCATGGCCAAAGGTGCCGGAATGCTGGCTCCGGGCCTTGCCACCATGCTCGTGGTGCTGACTACGGATGCGGACCTGCCGGCGCCGGAACTCGACTCCGCCTTGCGGCAGGCAACGCGGGTGACCTTCGACCGGACGGACTCCGACGGCTGCATGTCCACCAACGACACAGTCGTGCTGTTGGCCTCCGGGGCCGCCGGCGTCGTTCCGGAGCGCGAAGAATTCACGGCGGCGCTGACCGACGTATGCAGCAGCCTGGCGGAGCAGCTGATTACGGATGCCGAAGGCGCCTCGCACGATATCGCCATCACCACCATCAATGCCGCCACTGAAGAAGATGCCGAGACGGTCGGCCGCGCCGTTGCCCGCTCCAACCTGTTCAAGACCGCAATCTTCGGTATGGATCCGAACTGGGGCAGGGTGCTCTCGGCAGTGGGAACCACCGATGCGGTATTCGAACCGGACGAGTTGAACGTGGCCATCAACGGGGTGCAGATCTGCCGCAACGGCGGCATCGGCGACTCCCGTGACCTGGTGGATTTGAGCGGCCGGAAAGTGACGGTCGAAATTGATCTGAACGCCGGACAGGCCGGTGCGACCATCTGGACCAATGACCTGACCCACGAGTACGTGCATGAGAACAGTGCCTACAGCAGTTGAGGAAGCCATGGAACCGTCTGTACTGATCGCCCAGGATAAGGCGGAAACCTTAGTCGAGGCGTTGCCCTGGATCCAGCGCTTCGCGGGCAGCATTGTCGTAATCAAATACGGTGGCAACGCGATGGTCAACAACGAACTGCGCCGCGCGTTCGCCGAGGACGTGGTGTTCCTGCATCACGTGGGCATCAAGCCCGTCGTCGTCCACGGCGGGGGTCCGCAGATCAATAACATGCTCGAAAAGCTCGGCATCCAGTCCCGCTTCCGGGCCGGCCTGCGCGTCACCACCCCGGAAGCGATGGATGTTGTCCGGATGGTTCTCACAGGGCAGGTCGGCCGCGAGCTGGTGGGCTTGATCAATGCCCACGGGCCCTACGCCGTCGGACTCAGCGGGGAGGACGGGGGACTACTGCAAGCGGAACGGCGCGGCGCAATGGTCGACGGCGATGAGGTAGACCTTGGACTCGTCGGCGAGGTGACGGGGGTCAATCCGGCCGCCATTGTGGACCTGCTGGAAGCGGGCAGGATACCGGTCATTTCCACCGTCGCTCCGGAAACCTTTCCGGCCCCCACCGGCGAGGTGCTCAACGTCAACGCCGACTCCGCCGCGGCGGCGCTCGCGGTTGCGTTGAAGTCGTCCAAAATGGTCATCCTGACCGATGTCGAGGGGCTGTACCGGAACTGGCCGGACCGCAACTCGCTGATTTCATCACTGGCCGCGGACGAGCTGCGCGCAATGCTGCCCGGTCTCGAATCGGGAATGATTCCGAAGATGACGGCCTGCCTGAAGGCGGTGGATGAGGGCGTGCCGCGGGCGCATATCGTCGATGGCCGCACACCGCATTCGCTGCTGCTGGAAATTTTCACCGCTTCCGGTATTGGAACGCAGATCGTGCCCGACAGTGAGGAGACGCCATGAGCGGAAATCCCGACCCGTGGAATGAGCGTTACACGAAGTCGCTGCTGGGCGTCTTCGGAACGCCGCAACGCGTGCTGGTGCGCGGCTCCGGCTGCTCGGTATGGGACGACGCGGGCAACGAGTATCTGGACCTGCTCGGTGGAATCGCGGTGAATGCTCTCGGCCATGCCCATCCCGCGTTGACCGGCGCCATCACGGCGCAGCTTGAGACTCTCGGCCACATCTCCAACTTCTTCACCAGTCCGCCGCAGGTGCAGCTGGCGGAAAAACTGTTGAGCATCACCGGTGCCCCGGACGGTTCCAAAGTCTTCTTCACGAATTCCGGCACCGAAGCCAACGAAGCCGCCTTCAAGCTCGCCCGCAAACACGGACGGGATTCCGGCGGCGAAGGTGCGGGCAGCGGGGACGGGAAACCGGGAGCCAGCGTCCCCGGCCGGAACCGGATAATCGCTTTGGAAGGCGCGTTTCACGGCCGCACCATGGGAGCCTTGGCCCTGACCGCCAAGGAGGCCTACAAAGCACCGTTTGAGCCGCTGCCCGGACCGGTGACGCATCTTCCATTTGGCGATATCGCCGCACTGGAGGAGGCAGTCGACGAAACAGTCGCCGCCGTCTTCCTTGAACCGATCCAGGGCGAGGCCGGAGTCAGGCCCTTGCCGGACGGGTATTTGAAAGCCGCCCGGCAGCTGACCACCGACGCCGGCGCACTATTGATCATCGACGAGGTGCAGACAGGTATCGGCCGGACCGGCTCCTGGCTGTGTTCGGGTGGCGAAGTTATGCCCGACGCCGTAACCCTCGCCAAGGGTCTTGGCGGCGGGATTCCCATCGGTGCGATGGTCACGTTCGGCGAGGGGCCGTCGTCGTTAATGGCGGCCGGTGACCATGGGACCACCTTTGGCGGAAACCCGGTGGCCACCGCCGCGGCGCTGGCAACCCTGGAAAGCATCGAATCGGAAGGGCTGCTCGAGCACGCTGCCGGGCTTGGAACTTACCTGCAGAGCCGGCTGAAGGCTGTGGACCACGTCGTGCAGGTCCGTGGCGCGGGCTTGTTGATCGCGTTCGATCTTGACGCTCCGGTGTCGGCGAAGCTCGTCACGGCCGCACTGGAACACGGCTTCATCATCAACAGTCCGGGTCCGGAGACCATCAGGCTTGCCCCGCCGTTGATCCTCACCCAACAACAGGCAGACCGGTTCCTGGCCGCGCTCCCGCAACTGATTGAGCAGGCCATCGACGACCAGAAGGAGAATGCATGACCCGCCACTTTCTACTCGACACGGACTTGAGTCCGGCCGAGCAGGCCGAGGTGCTTGAACTCGCCGTCACTATGAAGGCGGACCGGTTTGGCCGCAAGCCATTTGCCGGCCCGCAGACAGTGGCCGTCATCTTCGACAAGACCTCCACCCGGACCCGCGTGTCCTTTGCCGCGGGCGTGGCGGATCTGGGTGGTACGCCGCTGATCATCGGTGCGGGCGATGCCCAGCTGGGACATAAGGAATCCATCGCCGACACCGCCCGGGTGCTCGAACGCATGGTCGCCACTATTGTGTGGCGCACCTTCGAGCAGTCGGGCTTGGAGGAAATGGCGGCACATTCTTCGGTGCCGGTCATTAACGCCCTGTCCGACGAGTATCACCCCTGCCAGTTGCTGGCGGACCTGCTGACCGTCAAGGAGCACAAAGGGCGGCTGGACGGGCTGACCATGAGCTACCTGGGCGACGGGGCCAACAACATGGCGGCCTCCTACCTGCTGGCCGGTGCCACCGCCGGAATGCACGTCCGGATCGGCACTCCGGAATCCTACCTGCCTTCGGAGACGGTGATTTCGGCTGCCAGGGAACGTGCGGCGGAAACCGACGGCTCCATCCTGATTACCTCGGATCCGGCCGAAGCGTTGGCGGGTGCGGATGTGCTGGCCACCGACACCTGGATCTCCATGGGCCAGGAAGACGAACAACAGGCACGGGCGGACGTGTTCAAGCCCTACTCCATCGATTCCGCCGCGCTGGCACAGGCCGCTCCCGACGCCGTCGTACTTCACTGCCTCCCCGCCTACCGCGGGCTGGAAATATCCGCGGACGTGATCGACGGTCCGCAGTCTGTGGTCTGGGACGAGGCGGAAAACCGCCTGCATGCACAGAAGGCACTGATGGCCTGGTTGATGGAGCAGTCAGGGCACACGCCGGCAGGGGCGGCCACGCGATGAGCACCAGGAAGACCGGACCAGGCGGCGCGGAGGAGGTGGCCGGCGCTGCGGAGACGGAAGGCCGGACCAATCCCGCCGCGGGGACAGAGGGCGGGATCGAGCCCGACGCCGGACCAGACGGCCGCTCGACCGGCAGGCCCGCCACCAAGACCGCGCGTCAGGGGCGGATCACAGCCCTACTGACCTCCCGGCCCGTGCGCTCGCAGGCGGAATTGGCCGCTTTATTGGCCGACGACGGCGTCCAGGTCACCCAGGCGACGCTCTCCCGTGACTTGGTGGAACTTGGCGCGGTACGGGTCCGAAGCCCGGCCGGCGGGCTTGTCTATGCCGTGCCGTCGGATGGAGTCGACCGGACGCTGCAATCGGCGCTGGACCAGGAAGTTCTGGACGCGAGGCTGGGGAAACTGTGCGAGGACGTGCTGGTGACCGCGGAAGCCTCGGCCAACCTGGTGGTCCTGCGGACTCCACCCGGAGCGGCGCAATATCTTGCCTCCGCCATCGACCATTCCACGATGCCGGCCATCATGGGTACTATCGCCGGAGACGACACGATCCTGCTGGTGTGCCGCGACGCCGGCGCGGGTGACGCCGTCGCCAGGCGGTTCCTGGATCTGGCCGCGGCCGCCGGCAGGGCCTGACGCTAGCGGATAGTCAACGCCCGACCCTGAACGAATCGGCAAATGCGTCCCTGAACGCATAGCCTTGAAGCAAGCTCAACCGACCAACCACGCGCGGGTGGGCGGCGCCCGATCGGTGCGCTGACCGCCCAATCGAACAAGGAGCAATTTGTGACTGACCGCATCGTTTTGGCCTACTCCGGTGGGCTCGACACCTCCGTCGCCATCGGCTGGATCGCCGAAGCCACCGGATCCGAGGTGATTGCCGTTGCCGTCGACGTCGGACAGGGCGGCGAGTCCCTGGAGACTATCCGCCAGCGTGCACTCGACTGTGGCGCCGTCGAAGCCTACGTTGCCGATGCCCGCGACGAATTTGCCGCTGAGTACTGCATGCCGGCGCTGAAGGCCAACGCCCTCTACCAGGACTCCTACCCGTTGGTGTCCGCCGTGTCCCGGCCGGTCATCGTGAAGCATCTGGTGGCAGCAGCCCGGGAATTTGGAGCCACCACCGTTGCCCACGGTTGCACCGGCAAGGGTAACGACCAGGTCCGTTTCGAGGTCGGAATCCAGACCCTTGGTCCGGACCTGAAGTGCATTGCCCCGGTCCGGGATCTCGCGCTGACCCGCGACAAGGCGATCGAATATGCAGAGAAGAACAAGCTTCCGATCGAGACCACCAAGAAGAACCCATTCTCGATCGACGCGAACGTGTGGGGACGCGCGGTGGAGACCGGTTTCCTTGAAGACATCTGGAACGGCCCCACCAAGGACGTGTACAACTACACCGATGACCCGGCATTCCCTCCGGTGGTCGACGAAGTCACGATTTCCTTCTCAGCCGGTGTTCCGGTAGCCATCGATGGCCACGCCGTGACGCCGCTGGAAGCGATTCAGGAGATGAACCGCCGCGCCGGAGCGCAGGGTGTAGGCCGGATCGACATCGTCGAGGACCGCCTGGTGGGTATCAAGAGCCGCGAAATCTACGAGGCTCCCGGCGCGATGGCGCTGATCGTAGCCCACCGCGAACTGGAGAACGTCACCGTTGAGCGCGAGCAGGCCCGCTTCAAGAAGACGGTCGGCCAGCGCTGGACGGAACTGGTCTACGACGGTCAGTGGTTCTCCCCGCTGAAGCGATCACTGGATACGTTCATTGATGACACCCAGACCTACGTCAACGGTGACATCCGGATGGAGCTGCACGGCGGCCGGGCCACTGTTACCGGGCGCCGCTCCGAAACCGCACTGTACGACTTCAACCTCGCCACCTACGACACCGGCGATACCTTCGATCAGTCGATGGCCCGCGGGTTTATCGAGCTGTTCGGCATGTCTTCGAAGGTCGCTTCCGGCCGGGATCAGCGCGCGGCAGAGGGTAAGTAGGCCATGTCCGGTCAGGGAAACAACGACGGCGCACGGAAGACCAACACCGGCGCGCTGTGGGGCGGCAGATTCGCCAGCGGACCCAACGATGCGCTGGCAGCCCTGAGCAAATCCACCGACTTCGACTGGCGCCTGGCCGGATACGACATTGCTGGATCCAAGGCCCACGCCCGCGTCCTGCACAAGGCCGGATTGCTCGACGATGCTGAACTCGAGGGAATGCTGTCGGCCCTGGACCAGCTTGACGCGGACGTCCGTTCGGGTGCTTACACCGCGGCCGAATCGGATGAGGATGTGCACGGCTCCCTGGAGCGTGGCCTGATCGAACGCGCCGGGCCGCAACTGGGCGGCAAGCTCCGTGCGGGCCGTTCGCGGAACGACCAGATTGCCACCATGGGCCGGATGTACCTGCGCGACCATGGGCGCATCATAGCCGGGGGAGTGCTCGACGTCGTCGACGCCTTGATGGCGCAGGCAACCGAGCACCTCGGCGCTGCTATGCCGGGGCGCACCCACCTTCAGCATGCCCAGCCGGTGCTGCTTTCACACCATCTGCTGGCGCATGCCTGGGCTTTGCTGCGGGATGTGCAGCGACTGATCGACTGGGATAAGCGCGCGGCCGTCTCGCCGTACGGATCGGGCGCGTTGGCCGGTTCGTCGCTCGGGTTGGATCCGGAGGCAGTGGCCAGGGACCTGGGTTTCAATTCCGCTGTACACAATTCGATTGACGGAACTGCTTCCCGCGACGTGTATGCCGAGTTCGCTTGGGTCAGTGCCATGATTGGCGTTGACCTGTCCCGGATCAGCGAGGAAATCATCTTCTGGGCGACCAAGGAATTCTCCTTCGTGACCCTCGACGACGCATTTTCCACCGGCTCGTCGATCATGCCGCAAAAGAAGAACCCGGATGTGGCCGAATTGGCCCGCGGCAAATCGGGTCGTCTGATCGGAGACCTGACCGGGCTGCTGGCCACCCTCAAGGGCCTGCCGCTGGCGTACAACCGGGACCTGCAGGAGGACAAGGAACCGGTCTTCGACGCCGCCGACACACTCGAACTGCTGCTGCCGGCGGTGGCCGGGATGGTGGGCACCTTAAAGTTCCACACCGAGCGGATGCAGGCTCTGGCTCCGCAGGGCTTTGCGCTCGCCACCGACGTCGCCGAATGGTTGGTGCGCCAGGGCGTGCCCTTCCGGGTGGCGCATGAATTGTCGGGTGAGGCCGTTGCCCTGTGCGAAAAGCGTGGGATCGAACTGTGGGACCTGACGGATGAGGATTTTGCCGCCATTTCGGAGCATCTGACCCCCGGCGTACGCGAAGTCCTAACGGTCGACGGTTCACTCAACAGCCGTGATGCCCAAGGCGGGACGGCACCGTCCGCAGTGCAGAAACAACTCGAAGTGCTGCGCTCCGACGTCGAAACCGCCAGGGACTACGCACGGATCTGAAATGCACCCTGTCAATGACGATCACAACTTTCTGCTGCACCACCATAGTGTGGACGCGGCGCCGCGGCTGTTGGGAGCAACGTTGCGGCATGAAAGCGATGAGGGACCGGTAACGGTCCGGATTACCGAAGTTGAGGCCTATCTCGGATCACAGACTTCGGATCTTCCGGACCCCGGCTCTCACGGCTTCCGCGGCAAGACGAACCGGAACGCCGTCATGTTCGGCCCGGCCGGTTTTCTGTACGTCTATTTCACCTACGGCATGCATTATTGCGCCAATATCGTCTGCGGCACCGCCGGCACTTCCTCCGGCTGTCTCCTCCGCGCAGGCGAGGTGGTCGAGGGCAGGGAGCTGGCCAAGTCCAGGCGCACAGCGGCGAAAAAGGAAATCGAACTGGCCAAAGGCCCCGCCAGGCTGACCCAGGCTCTTGGGCTGGGAAAGGAGCACAACGGGCAGCCGGTTTTTGAATCCCCGTTGACCCTGCGGCTGGCCGATGCCGCTCCGTCGCCGCAGCATCTGAGCACCGGCCCCCGCGTCGGAGTAAGCGGACCCGGCGGCGGGCACGAGTACCCCTGGCGGTTCTGGCTCTCCGGGGACAAGACTGTGTCGACGTACCGCCCGGCCAAACCACGCCAGGCGCCCGCCTCAATGCCAAACCGGTACGGTGCTTAGGTGACTATTTCTTCCCGTGAACCGGTGGAGTCAATGATCAGCCGGCTCTGCGCCGTGGTCCAGTACTACCCAAAGCCAGGAATCACCTTCCGCGACCTGACGCCGGTGTTCGCGGATGGAGCAGCACTCCGCGCCATCGTCGATTCCCTGATCGAGCCCTTTGCCGGCCAGTTCGACGCCGTCGCCGGTGTGGAGGCGCGTGGCTTCCTGCTGGCCGCAGCGGCAGCCTACTCCGCCGGAGTCGGAGTCATTACCGTACGCAAGCCGGGCAAGCTGCCCCGCCGCGTCTACACCGAACAGTACGAGCTGGAGTATGGATCGGCCGGCCTGCAAATGCACATCGACGACGTCGCCGCCGGAACCCGGGTGCTGGTGCTCGACGACGTTCTCGCCACCGGAGGGACCCTCGCCGCCACAAGCAGATTGTTCAGCCGCGCCGGCGTCCGGGTGGCCGGTTTCGGCGTCGTACTGGAATTAAATGGACTTCGCGGCCGCAGCGCTTTGGCCGGACACCGGGTCCGTTCCCTCGCCCGTGTCTGACAAAAGTTGCCGGCGTGCAACCCGGCGTGAGACAGCACTCTGCACCTTCCTGCAATGCGCAGCCGACCGGACGTAATCCAGCAATGCGGCGGCGCACAAATCGCTGTAGAATAGACGGTCTGCCTTTTAGCGGGAGGGGAATGCAATGCCGGAGAGCCGTTTGGCCGATACCGAGTCCACAGCCACCGGGTCCACGGGTTCAGAAACCCTGGACTCCGAGCTGAACTATGAGCGCGAATACGTGGCGGGTTTGTATGCCCGCCTGGACGAGTTGCGGGAGGAAAAGGCGGCCCAGCTCGCCCAGGTCCGGCGCACTACCTCCGCCGGTTCCCATCAGAACCGTTCCGAACGTGACGCTTTTGCCACCCTCTATGAGGACCGGCTCGCCCAGCTCAACGCAGTGGATGACCGGCTGGTGTTCGGGCGGCTGGATCTGGACGACGGCGAATCCCGCTACATCGGCCGCATCGGCTTGTCGACGGCCGACCTGCAACGACTCATGGTGGACTGGCGGGCCCCGGAGGCTGGTACCTTCTACCAGGCGACAGCCTTCGAACGCCAAGGTGTACGCCGCCGGCGGCATCTGATCCTGCAGGGGCGCAGCGTCAAGGCCATTGAAGACGACGTCCTCGATACGGAAATGCTGGACGACTCGGATGTGCTGCAGGGCGAGGGCGCGCTGCTGGCCGCACTGAACTCCAAGCGCACCGGCCAGATGGCCGACATCGTCGGAACCATCCAGGCCGAACAGGACCGGATTATCCGTTCCGCTTTGCCGGGAGCCCTGGTGGTCCAGGGCGGGCCAGGAACCGGCAAGACGGCCGTTGCCCTGCACCGTGCCGCGTACCTGCTCTACACTCACCGCGAACGCCTCAAGTCGGCCGGCGTGCTGCTGGTAGGCCCGTCCAATTCCTTCATGCGCTACATCGAACGTGTGCTGCCCTCGCTGGGTGAGACCGGCGTCGTAATGACCAGCGTTGGCCGGCTGATGCCCGGAATCAGCACCGTGGACGAGCGGAACCCGGATGTGGTGGAGGTTAAGGGCCGGCTGGAGATGGCCGACGTCGTCAAGCGCGCGGTTGCCAACCGGCAGCGGGTGCCGGATGCGGACCAGCGGCTCAAGGTCGAAAGCACCACCATTACGTTGACGCCGAAGCAGGTCCGCCGTGCACGGGAGAAAGCCCGCGCCACCGGCAAAACGCATAACGAGGCCCGGATGACGTTCGTCAAGATCCTGTTGCGGGAACTGACCGAACAGTTGACCGAGAAAATCGAGGAATCCTCCGGCCGCGGCAATGCGGCGGACCGGTCCTACCTTGCGGAAGAGGTCCGGTCCTCCCGCGACGTCCGCGTCGCCATTAACCTGTGCTGGATGCCGCTTACACCGGAAAAACTCATCCGTGACTTGCTCTCCAAACCGGAGCGGCTGGAGGCAGCCGCCCCCAAGCTCAGCACCGGGGAGCGGGAACTCCTGCTGCGCAGCCCGGACGCACCGTGGACCGAAGCCGATGTGGCGCTGCTGGATGAGGCCGCTGAGCTGCTCGGCGAGCTTGACGTATCCGGAGGACGGGACGCCGCTGCCCGCGAGGCGGAACGGCAACGCGATATTGCCAACGCCGAGCGGACGATCGAAAACGTCAACCCCTCGCTGGCCGATTCGGGCGTCGATGGAACGCTGCGGGCCGAAGAGCTGGCGGATTTCAACGCGGTTCAGGAACAACGCTTCACGGCGGCCGAGCGGGCCGTCAATGACCGCACTTGGGCCTTCGGGCACATTGTGGTCGATGAGGCGCAGGAACTGTCCGCCATGCAGTGGCGGTTGCTGATGCGCCGCTGCCCGCTGAAGTCGTTCACCGTCGTCGGCGACATTGCGCAAACCAGTTCTGCAGCCGGCGCCGCCTCCTGGGCTCAGGCACTCGAGCCGTTCCTGGGGGAGCGGTGGAAGCTGGAGGAGCTGACGGTGAATTACCGCACCCCCACCCAGATCGCCGAAGCCGCCGTCCGGATGACCAATGCCGCTGGCCTGGGCATCGCCGCACCCAAGGCGGTCCGCGAAGGCCGCTGGGGACCCGTCGTCGAACGCGTCGAGGAGGGCAGGTTGACGGACGCGTTGCTCGACGCCGTTCCCGAAGAATTGGGCCTGCTCGACGGCGGACTGTTGGCAATCATTGCGGATGCCCCGCGGGTAGCTGGCCTGCGGCGGGAGCTGCGTGCCGTTTACGGCGCGCGGGTGGGAGCCGGATCCGGTGGACTCGAGCAGGATATTGTGGTGATCAGTGCCCACGACGCCAAGGGACTGGAGTTCGACGGCGTCATCATCATTGAGCCTGCCGAGCTATTGGCCGCGGCCAGTGGCAAGGTCGGGGATCTGTACGTTGCCATGACACGACCCACCCAGCGGCTGCGTCTGGTAGCCGAAGGAGAAATCCCTGCGGGGATCGAGTAATTTAGGAAATGTGACTTCCATGCAGGTTGAAAGTTCCCCGAGCGTCAAGGCTCAACACAACGACACCAGCTTTGCCAACGTCTGGCAGGAGCTCAAGTGGCGGGGCCTGATTCAGGTTTCCACCGATGAGGCGGAACTCGAAAAAGCTCTCACAGGTGAACCGGTGACCTACTACTGTGGTTTCGACCCAACCGCACCGAGCCTGCATCTGGGAAATCTTGTGCAACTGTTGACCATGCGCCGGCTCCAGCTCGCAGGGCACCATCCCATCGGACTGGTGGGCGGGTCCACCGGACTCGTGGGGGATCCACGTCCGACGGCGGAACGGACGTTGAACACCAAGGAACAAGTTGCCGAGTGGGTGGGGTACCTGCAGGGCCAGGTCTCGCGGTTCCTCAGCGTCGATGGCGACAATCCAATGCAGATGGTCAACAACCTGGACTGGACTGCACCGATGACGGCCATCGATTTCCTGCGCGAGGTGGGCAAGTACTACCGCGTGGGCACCATGATTAAGAAAGACGCCGTGAGCGCCCGGCTGAATTCGGACGCCGGCATCAGCTACACCGAATTCAGCTACCAGATCCTGCAGGGACTGGACTTCCTGGAACTGTTCCGCAGCTACGGATGTACGCTCCAGACGGGTGGATCCGATCAGTGGGGCAATCTCACCAGCGGGGTGGACCTCATCCACCGCGCCGAAGGCAAGAGCGTGCACGCCATTGGAACGCCCCTGATAACGAATTCCGATGGAACCAAATTCGGCAAGAGCGAAGGCAATGCAGTTTGGCTGGATGAAAAGCTGACGACGCCGTACGCCATGTACCAGTTCTGGCTGAATACTGCTGATGCCGATGTAGTGGACAGGCTTAAAGTCTTTACATTCCTATCCCGCCAACAGATTGCAGAATTGGAAACGGCTGTCGCGGAGCGACCGCATAAAAGGGAGGCCCAGCGGGCGCTGGCATACGATGTCACGTCATTGGTCCATGGAACGGACGCGGCAGATAAAGTAATCGCTGCTTCGGCTGCGCTATTTGGCCAAGGCGAATTGAACGAGCTCGATGAGGCAACGTTGAAATCAGCGACGGCGGAACTGCCCAGTGGCACCGTCAGCGCGGATGGAATGGGAATCGTCGACGTGTTGGTGGCTTCAGGTCTCGCGCAAAGCAACTCGGCTGCACGACGGACGGTTGCCGAGGGCGGAGCGTACATCAACAACGTCAAAGTAACGGATGCGGATGCTGTGATTGACTTCACCGACCTCCTCCATGGCCGGTACTTGCTCGTCCGGCGTGGAAAGCGCAATCTGGCAACTGTGGAAGTGGCGCGCTAGTCACACCTGCCGGCGGGCGTGAGGGCCCCGGAAATCCGCACCAATAGGGGCGGATCCGGCCTCCGCGCCAACCCAGTTGGAGCGCTCAATCCACGGCTTTCCAGGTAGCTGAGGTAGCACAGGGATGGGATTTGACGCCGCGCTCGGAACTGCCGTAATGTTCTTGAAGTCGCCTACCGATGAAGTCCGTTTGGACAAAGGCTGTGACGGTCTGGAATACGACCGGGCAGAACATCGAGCAGGGGCAACCCCTTCAAATCAAGAAGCGATGCTGTGTGTGCGCGATGCGGACTTCACGGAGTAGCTGATACATTTTGATGGATTCATAAAGAATTGTTAGTGCTAATTCCGGTAATTACCGGATTTGACAATAAGAATTCGAATGAAATAAAGTTATAAACATTGCAGCGAAGAAATGTAGAACCTATTCAGGCTCGAATTGATTCGTATTTTCAATGGTTTTATCGGGAAACCGTGAAGCGAAAACCGGAAAGAATCGGGTTTGCATTACGGGATCCGATGAAATAGGATTGAAAACGTTGCAGCGAGGAAACGCGAAACGGATTTACCGTTTCGAATAATTCGAGGTTGCAGTGATTCCATCAGAATAGAAGTGAAGCAGGATCCGCGGAAAACCGGGTTTGCATTACGGATTCGGATGGAATAGAGTAGTAAAGTTGCTTCGGTGCGGAGCAGGGGAGTTGTTTTCCTTGTTTTGGCTGGATGCGTCTGTTGTTTGAGAACTCAATAGTGTGCCAAGTTTTGTCGATACCGATATTATTTATTGGTTGAGATTGCTGTCTGGCTGCCGCCCCTGTGGTGGTTGGATGGTTTTTTTAGCTGGTTTCAAATTTAGTGCGATCAGTGTGCTCCTTTTTCCGGGGTGTGCTGGTTGTGTCTGTGATACATCA
>NZ_JBTNCY010000015.1:0-66477 GCF_054511255.1 Arthrobacter monumenti
CGATTCAGACGCCGGCAGCAATGTCGACGCCGACACCTCGGCCGACAGCACCACGGACAACGCCTACTACGGCGGATCCGACAACGAGGGCCTGCTGGGCGGACTGCTCTAACCAGCCCCTCAAGGAACTGTGTGGCACCCATCCCAACCCGGGACGGGTGCCACACCCCTATCAAGGACGCCCAAAGGCAACGGCCGGCGGGATATCCGGCAAGCCCTCGATTCCGGATTCTGCAAGCACAGTTCCAGCTAATAACGGGCAATTACGTCACTTTGAACCGCCACTTGGACGAAGAGCGTCTGGCCGGCACCTCAGCTCCACGGCTTCTGTCTCCTTCTTCGACGGAACGTTTTGCAGGTGACAACTCGTCTTCGACGCTCATCGTGCGATTCCGGGCCGGCACCATGTCACGGATGACGATTGCAGCCACGACTGCCGACTGGTCTCGTCCGCAGCGAGCCACTCCAACAATACGGCGCCTCTCCCCCATTCAAGGACCACTCCGTTGGCACGCACGTACTGCTCTCCGTCACGAACCCAGGCGGTAGCTTCCTGTTTCATCATTCTATAATTAGAACATAGGTTCGAATTATCCACAGTGGGGATAACAGTGTGGAAACAAGGCAGACTGCCCGCCAGTCGGGGATCAAACAGACCCAACAAACGAGGTCTGGTGCACATAGATAGGGTCCGGTATGGCCCATTTTGAGCTATACGGCTCTGGCAAACGTGCACAAAAAGGCGTCTGCCGAGCTTGGTTGCACACCAAGCTCGCTTGATTCGGCGGTCTGGCAGCATATGTCGGGCGCTAACCGCTCATAACCGGTTGCCCCTTGCTGGGCAGGAAGATGAGTCTCCTTCCAACAACCGCAGGGTTTGTCCGTTCCAGCGGGGTAATTCGCTTGGGACATACGGATTTCGAGAGAATGAGTTCCATGACGCCTGCTGATCTTGTTCTGCCCGACGGTTACAGCCAGACGCTCGACGTGCTCAAGCGTCGCGTTCGGGATGCCAGGGTTCAGGCGCAACGTGTGGTCAATACCCAGCTCATTGAGCTGTACTGGCACATTGGAAGCGAGATTCTGGTGCAGCAGGAGCGCCGGGGCTGGGGAAGCAAAATAGTCGCCCAGCTCGCGTCCGACCTCAGGGCCGAGTTTCCCGAGATGACCGGCTTATCGCGAAGCAATCTGCACTATATGCGGGCTTTTGCCGCCGCCTGGAGCGGTGAAGTAATTGTCCAACAGGCTGTTGGACAATTGCCGTGGGGCCACATCACCACCCTGTTGGACAAGCTGGACGATCCGGCCGCACGTCGGTGGTACGCGGCCGCGGCCGTCGAGTATGGCTGGTCGCGGAACGTGTTGTTGAACATGATTATGAATAAGTCGATGGAACGCACAGGGGCGGCGCCGTCGAATTTCTCCCGGCAGCTGTCTGCCACGGATTCGGAACTGGCACAGCAGGTGGCGAAGGACCCATACACGTTCGAATTCCTGGGGCTCTCCGGTGAAGTCGCCGAACGGGAACTGGAACAGGCGTTGACGGAGCGGATCGTCGAAACCCTGCGGGAACTGGGGCCGGGGTTCGCCTTTGTGGGCCGGCAGGTGCATTTCGAGGTCGGCGAGGACGACTTCTATGTTGATCTGCTGTTCTTCCATGTCGAACAGCTGCGCTACTTCGTCATCGAGCTCAAGACCGGAAAATTCCAGCCCGAGTACGCAGGGAAACTGAACTTCTATGTGGCCCTGGTCGACGACAAACTCAAACGCCCCGCTCACGGTGAGACGGTCGGGATACTGATCTGCGGGAGTAAGAACGAGCATAGCGTCCGCTACGCCCTGGGCAGGTCGGACTCCCCCATGGCCGTCTCCACGTACACCTACGAGTCATTACCGCCGGCGGAAAGAGACGCTTTGCCTGGCGAGGATGAACTATCGGCCGCTTTCGACCAAATCGACCCGTCAGCAACATAAACCGAACGTATTTCTAAGCTGCTGGAGTTACTCGCCCGCTCCCGCAAGACGGTAACCGTCGTCGCGGTGGATCAGCCGGCGGCCGGCGCCGTTATCCATTTGGACCCATACGACGGAGCCGTCCTCGGTCTGCGTATCAAGCACACCTTGGATGCAGTGGCCCTCCTCGCCGTGACGCAACCTGACCGGTTGTCCCGGTTGAATCGCCGCCCAGCCCTTCATCCACTGTCCATCCGCACCCGCTGGCCTCATCACACACTGCTTCCCGGTATCGCCGCAACTGAGCCGGGTGCGCCTGCCACTGAAGGCTGCGGGTGCAGTAAGGATCCCGGCTCTATAAGTCTGGCGGGTCCACCTTCCTCGTTCGTTAACATGGATATGGCGTTCTCCTAATGTTGTCCTCGTCGCCAGGACGACGGGGGCATCCGCCTATAGATCGACGGTTTGGTTTCGTCCTACATTGGGATGTCCGCCGGTGGTCTTGGATTTGATGAATTTCACCACGGTGGCCATGCTCCCGCCGGGGGTGTCCCAGTATTCGGCGGACTCGGCGTTTACCCTGATAAAGACGAGACCGGGGGTTTCGGGGCCGTCCGGGAACCATGCCTCAACGGCGGCGTTCCACAGTTCCTTTGCCTTGGCGGTGTCTTCGACCACCTGCGCTTCACCGCTGACTGAAACCCAGGCGTCCCTCTGGCTGAATGAGATATTAACTCTGGGATCGGTCTGGGCGTGAGCCACCTGAGTGGTGTCCCGGTGGGTGAAGAACCACATGTCACCATCGGATTCAACCTGCTGAACGGCCAGAGGCCGGCTCACCAGTTGCTGATCCTCGTTGATTGTGGTGAGCATTCCGATATTTGAGTCGTTGATCAGCTCCACAACTTTTTGCACGTCAGTGTTCTCAGGCACTGTTTACCTCCATCGTTCTGGTCGTTTTGTTCCTCGTTATATGAACCGCATGGGCCTACTGGGTCAGGCGGGAGATCAGGCTTTGGGGGCGTTGCAGTTCCCCTTCCCTGGCACCGAGGATGATCACCGCTCCACTGAAAAGAGGCAGCGACCACTGCAGCATCTGCAACTGCTTCTGTGCCGAAGCCAGTTCCTTCGACGCTCCCGGGCGGGGTTTAGTGGCACCTGCACCGCCTTCATTGGCGAGCTTGGCCACCTTTTTGCCCAGCACGCCGGAGTACAGGGTGGCGGCCATACCGGCCACGGTGATGACCGACTTCACGACAGTGTTGGCCGGCTCTCCCTCTTGGGCGGCGAGGCGGGATTTATTGTCCAGGATGGTTCCGATCCCACCGATGGCATGCACGCCGAACGCTGCGACCTGTACCGGAGTCCATTTCTTCCATCCGACGCTGGAGAGCCGGGTGCGTTCCTGCGGATCCTTTGCCTGTGCAGCGGCCCCGTTGAGCCCGACGGCGCCCATCAGAGAACCGCCAAACCATGCTGCCGCCCCGAGGTCGTGCATTGAGCGCGATAGCAGATTACCCATAATGAATCACTTGCTCCTTCTATGGTCTCCCGTTCAATAGCAGGTAAAATATCTCACCTGTAGAACAAACAGTCTACTTACCATATCAATGGACTGTAAGAGCAGAACGCTCAACAGTTCGGGCACCAAATGCGCTGGCTTCATATGTGCAGGCGGCCCTTGAAAAGCGAAACCCATGAATGTCGAAGGTTGGAGGCTGCTGATGAATATCAGTGACGTTAAATGGAACGAAGAGGCGCGGCAGAAAATACTGAACGACGCTGACCGGGCCCTACAGGTCGCTGCCCGTGAAGCGGCTCAAACACTTCCGGACGCAGACCGCGATACTGTCTATGAATTTCTCGTCGAAAAGCTCGAGGGGCAGTTCGTCGATTTTAAACCCGGACCGGATCTGGGCGACTATGCCGATGCCATTGTTGCCAAGGAGATCACGTTCGACGGGTAGGTTGCCGGCGGCCGTGCCGGATATGACCGATATCGGTCGGTACTGCACGACTCAGGGCGGGGCGCCGCTGACCACGCAGTGTCCTTGCAATAATCAGCACACTTACGATAATCTATCTGCCGGGTTGAGCAGTTGGCCCATGGATCTCTCGTTTTGGAAGCGAAACTGTGGACCACAAACTGCGTGTCACCGTACGCGTTGACATTGATCAAAGCACCGTTTGTCTTGAAGTCGGCGGATGCCTGACCGCCTCCAGCTGCTTCTTTATTGCCCTTAATCCGGCGCGCCCACGCGCTGAAAGACGGGCTGATGGTCACGGTCGATCTTTCGGCCGCACACCACATTGAGCCGGCGGGCCTGGACCAACTGCATGCATTTGCCGCCGGCCAAGCCGTCGATAACGACCCCTGGCGGGTACGGGGGTTTGATGGAAACGTGAGCGTCATCGCTCCGCCTGTTCTCCCCAGCTGTCCTGTATCCCACGCTGGCCGCAAGTTGGTTGCGGCATGAGCAAGCGACGTTTGCCGACCGCGGTCAAAGAGGTTGCCGAGCCGGTGGTGGCCGTTCATCTTAATCGTGAGCTTCACCGGTTCGAGGCATACCAGGGCGGCGCAGTTGCAGGTTTCGTGGCGTATGAGATGGATCAGGGGCAGTTCCGCTTCACGCTGACACAACTGAGCCGGGATTTCCGGAACATCAGTTTCGGCGAAGCGCTGATACGTGCCGTCCTCAATGATGCCCAGCGCCGGCGGATCGAGGTACTGCCTTACTGCCCGTTGATGCGGTACTTCATTGCCACTCACCACGGCTACCTGCCCCTGGTGCCCGCCGACCGGCGGCACCGTTTCGGGCTTCCACGCCCAGACGAACAAAAACAGTCAAGACCTGCCCCTGAAGTTCCATCCCTGATCCCGGCCAACCGCATTGTTTGACCGGACACTAAAATTGCTAACACGGTCAAGCAGAGCGCCCTTCAAGGCATCGCGTTCGCTGCGCCTGGCATCATCATGTGTCAGAGCTGATGCAGCCAGGACGAAGCGTCCGAATTCGTTCAGAAGGCATCCTCACACCGCAACATCAAACTCCGCGACCTCGCCGGGCAAATAGGCGCCGGAACATGAACCAGTGCGCGGCCACAGACACACTTCGACCACTAAAAACCGCAAAACGATAGGAGAATCATTATGGCCATAGGAACAGTGAAATGGTTTAACGCCGAAAAGGGATTCGGCTTTATCGCCCCGGACGATGGAAGCGCCGACGTCTTCGCGCACTTCTCAGCCATCACCGGCGGTGGGTATCGTTCCCTGGAGGAGAACGAGAAAGTCCAGTTCGACGTTGTCCAGGGCTCCAAGGGGCTGCAGGCAGAGAACATCAGCCGCCTCTAGATTCGGAATTGTTGCACGCAGTACTGCGTGAACCGGAACCGCTTTACCGCGAATAGTTGATGAGAAAGGGCTGTTCCATTTGCTCTGTGGATCCCCGCGGAATTCCGTTCGCCAAAACAGTAAAACCCATTGCCGGCCGCATTTCTATGCCTGCCTGTAGTGTAGAAGGAGCGGTCAAGCAGTGCGCCGTCCCCAAGCGGCGCATGCAATTGTCCCTGAAGCTGAACCCTCCAAGCGTGTTTCTGAACGGCGATGGCGAGGTTGACAGCACCGCTGACCGAATCGCTCACTCCCCCTCAGAAAGAGAAGCCGGGAAGCGGGCGCGCTATCGTCATTCGCGAAGGTTACATATGCAAATTTCGAAAGAGCAAGTCATCAATCACCTCAAGTTCAAAGGCGAGGATGCTGCAGCCAACCGGGCCGATTCCGAGTTGCCGGCCAAAGTGGATCCGGTTAAAGACGTGGAATTACTGTTCGGCATCGGGATCGACCCTCAGGAGCTGACCGGCATGCTTCCCGGCAACTTCGGCGGCTGAATCATAGGTATCAGGCGCAGACTCGCAGGCGACCAAGATGCGGTTCACGCAGCGAACGCTGCGTAGAGTCGATGTTTGTTCATGTGATTGTTTGACCGTGGCCGTTAGACTGGTGGGGACGGTCAAGTAGCGCGCCGCTGACAAGCTGTGCCGGCTTGGTGGCCGATTTTTCCCCTTTGCATGCCCGATGGTGCTCCGGGCGTGAAATTTTCTTCCATGTGGGTTCCGGCGTAACCAAGTACGGGGGCTGTGATGAGCAGCGAAATCACCGACCTAAGCACCGACGAATACCTCTATGATGCTGTGCTCGATTCGGCGGACGTGGGAGAATTCCTCAACGAACTGTGCCTACACGCCGTGCAGTCGCTCAGTGACGACGAGGACCTCTTATGCGGCATCACCTTGCTGCGTCAGAAAAAGGCCGCGACGGTGGCCAGCAGCAGCGAACGCGCCCAGGCCATGGACGAGGTGCAATATAAGTTCAAAGACGGCCCTTGCCTGACGGCCTCCAGGGAACAACACTTCGTCCAGATTCCGGATCTGAGGACTGAGCAGCGCTGGCCGGACTATATCGCCGCGATCACCGGCCGGGGCGTGCATTCGGTCCTCGCGGTTCCCTTCGACCTGTCTGGAGACGCGAAGGCCGCACTGAATCTATACTCCAGCACGGCGGGCAAATTTACTGATGAGGCTGTGGAGAAGGCCTCCGATTACGCCGGTGAGGCCGCCAGGTCCCTGCGCCTGGCCGTGCGGATCGCCCGGCACAGCGAGGCGGTCACGGATCTGAAAGCGGCCATGGAATCGCGCACCGTGATCGACATCGCCATCGGGGTCATCATGACTCAGAGCCGCTGCAGCCAGGCCGAGGCGTTTGAAATTCTGAAAAAGGCGTCCTCACACCGCAACGTCAAACTCCGCGAACTTGCCACAACGATTGTGTCGGGGGCCGGAGCGGGCGCACAGCCGGAGACTCACTTCGACCACTAAAGATGCCAGCACCTCAAAGACTGCTGACGGACTGAAACAACTCCCGCTAGCGCAACGGCGGACGGCATGCCGGTGACCGCTTGTCCGCTAGCTCCCCGGCAGGTCATACGAACTGGCCGCCCTGCGGCATTGTGGGAGGTCATCGATCAATTCGTTGAGTGCAAGAGCGATCAGGTCCCGATCCGCTGCAGGAAGCGGGTACAGCCCATGCAGATACGCATCCAGTTCGAGTTCTCCCAAATCGCCGCCGACGCTGAAGTATTTCAGCCACAGGTCTTCTGGGGTGAGGTCAGCGTCGTTGGCTGCCAGTGAAGTGCTGCGTTGTTGGGTTTGCTGATTCATGCTCTGCCTACTTCGGTGCCTATAGCCGGGAAGAATTCATGCCCGTGCTCCTGAGTGAACACCCTGGGGACCGGAATGCCCAGCAGACACTGCTTGGCATCAATCGTACCTTCTGCTTTCAGCCACGACCTCAAGACTGAGGTCCACGATGACCACGGTCTCCGTGCAGCCCGGGTAAGCGGGATCGTGGCGATACTTTAACCAGCCTTGACGACTGCCAGTTCGTTCCCTTCTGTTGTGCATCGGGGTGAGGAATGATTCCGGGCCATCGTCCAGTCGGGTAAGCGCCGCCATCATTTCGGGCCCCTCCGGGTGAACGGTCCCGCAGAGGCTCGCATTTACTCACGGGGATCTGGCTCGATTAGAGCCTCGGGGATGGCCCGGCCTCAATTCCCTCCCGGTTATAGACTCGCTGTCATGGATAGGCGTTGGGACCAGGCGTTGGTCAGCGCCGTGGAGTTTCAGAGCGCCCATGGCAGGTTGCCTCGACGGCACAGCGGTGATCCGGCCGAGGAGAAGACGGCGATGTGGCTGTACCACGCCCGCCGCCTGGACAGCCGCGGCGAACTCAGCGCAGAACGCATCCAACAGCTCGACAACAGCCTCCAAAACTGGCGGACACCGGGCAGGACCAGGAACGAGGATGAGAAGTGGGACGCCCGCATGGCCGAACTCCAAGCCTTCACTGCAGCCAACGGCCGGGTTCCAAAGCGCAGCGACAAAGCCGGTGAGGCCGAATGGTCCCTGGCACTGTTCATCAACAGGCAACGCAGCCGGGCCCGCAACGGCACCCTCCGTACCGACAGGGCCGCACAGCTCGAAAAAGCTGTCCCGGGGTGGAATGACAGACGCGAGCCTTCGCGGATCCGGTATGAACGCGAATACCGCTCCGCGGCGTGGGGACGGGTAGCGCCGCACGCGCCGGTGATCCTGGCCGGACTTGCCTCGGGCCGGTCGCCGGCGGAAATGGCGCGCATGACCGGTGTGCCCCAGCAGTTGCTGTTCGGTCTGGGCCGGCACAACACTGAATGGGCCCAACAGTTCGAGGAAGCGCTAATGGAGGGCCGGAACCCTGCCCTGGAGCACGGAACGCACTCCGCGTACCAGCACGGTTGCCGGTGCAGGCAGTGCCGGAACCTGGTTGCCGGCTATCGGCAACGGTCACAGCGGAGATAAGAGTGGCCGGCAGGAACCGGTGAAGCAAGGTTGGGGGGAACCATCCACCGGGGCCTGCCGGCCAAACGGAACCAGCGTCAGCAGGCTCCAGAATCACTCGCACCCATAAAGGAAGGCGGGCAACATGACCTAATCTACCCTGAGTTGGAGGGACCTTCGACCCAACAAATGCCGGCACACGCCTGAACTGTAGATGAGGCGGCCGGACTGGAGGCTTAGTCCTCGGTGGCTTCGACGTTGTCCAGTTCTGTCCGGTCTGCTTCGGCCCGCCCGTACTGGGCGGAGATGAACTCCTCGAGCTTGGACCGTTCCACCCGCCAGATGTTCCGGCCGCCTATTTGAATGGCGGGCAGGTCCCCGGTATGGATCAGGTTCCGCACGGTTGGCTCTCCGACTGCCAGTTCCTTAGCGACGTCCTTAATCGACAGGAACCGGGGTTCAGTACCGGTGCTCATGACCGTGCTCTCCTTTGGTGAGTCCATGTTCTGAATAATTGGAAGGCGGGGCCGGAAACCGCACCACACAGTTTCCGGCCCCGTTTCTTTCTTGCTTTCCCTGCGAAAGGAAATCTGTTCAGCGGCGGTGTTTCTCTTCGTTGAGGGTGCGCCTGCCCGGGCGCAGCGCGCCGGCTGGTACCGGTTCCCACGCTTTGCCCTGGTTGTGTCTGCGCTGCAGTCGTTTCACTTCCCGCAGCACTGCCGCTTCGATAAGGTCCGTTACCGAACGGTATCCCTCGGCCTGGCCCGCTGCCAATAATGCGGCGCGTACCTGGTCCGCGTCCTTCTGTGTGAAGTACGGGGTGAAGGACGCCGGTTTTCGTTTACTCATTACTCCACTACTCACTTATCACGCACGGAATCCTTGGACGGGGATGCCCGGGTTTATACGAAAAAGCTGACGACGATGACCGTGACCGTAGGGTCAAGCTGTGGGCTCGTTGTAGCCCTGCCGGTTGATCGCGCTTTGTGCTTGTGCCAGCTCTTCCCCCAGTTGAGCGGCCAGTTGCGCGGCGCGGGTGAGGTGGTCCGTGGCGGTCGCGATCGATTGCACGGGGTCGCCGCCTTCGTCCTCATACACGTCATGGGTCTCCAGGGATCTGCCGAGCCCTGAGGCGATTTGGGTGCAGGTTTGCGGGAGGGAGTGTCCGAGCATTTTGAGGTTCCCCAGGATGCTGTACACGAGCGGTGCCGGCAGCGAACGGGCGTTGATGGTCAGGTGATTGATCGCCCGGACGGCCTCGTAGGCGTCGTCGGCGCGTTGGACAACTGCGGGGGTTTCATCGTCGGACATAGGTGTTTTCCTCCTGGGTGTGGTGTCGGTGGCCAGCGTAGTACCGGCCACCGACAAAAGGGTTTTAGAACGGTGGTTCGTTCTGCTCGGGGCCGCTCCCCCATCCACCGTTGTTACCGGCATTTGCGGGTGCTGCCCATGGGTCGTCCTGCTGACCGGCCGGCGGGTTGTCGCCCTGGCGGGCTGCCCCTCCCCCGCTGGTGGACTGCCGGCGGTTGATGCTCGCGGAGGCGTAGCGCAGTGAGGGGCCCACTTCATCGGCTTCGAGTTCGAAGACGGTGCGCTTTTCGCCTTCCCTGGTCTCGAAGCTGCGCGATTTGAGCCGGCCCTGGGCGATGACCCGGGTTCCCTTGGTGAGGGTTTCGGCCACGTTTTCGGCTGATTCGCGCCACACAGAGGCACGCAGGAACAGGGTTTCTCCGTCTTTCCACTCATTGGCCTGCCGGTCGAACGCGCGGGGCGTGGAGGCGATGGTGAAATTCGCGACGGCCGAGCCTGAAGGAGTGAAGCGCAGCTCCGGATCCGCGGTGAGGTTCCCTACTACGGTGATGATGGTTTCGCCTGACATGGTGATCAACTTTCCTTTCGTCGTGGTTTTGGTGTTGTCATTGCTGGCCGGTGCCGTAGTTCTCGCGCTCGGGCTTTAGCGTGCCTGATCCAGCCGGATCACCTGGTTGATTTTCTCCGGATTCAGCCCCAACCAGTGGTCCTCTGTGCCGTCTTTGTCGTAGACGACGACGGGAGCCTGCGCGTAGCCAAGCTCTTCGCTGATGTATTCAAGCGCCTGCTCGTTCGTGTTGATATCCACCTCCGTGAACGCGACACCCGCGGCCTTGAAAAGGTCTTTGGTTTTCGCGCAGCCGAAACACCCCTGGGGTTTGGTGTAAATGGTGATGGTCATCGCGCTCAGTCCTTGGTTTCGTATCGGTTTTAGTAAGAGTCAACTGCTGTGCTACTGCCTCCATTCTATCCTTTATTCATCTGAATAAACAGGGTTTATCCCCGTAACTGAAGGGTTTTTATGGTCTTTTTATAAACCGAAAACACGGATACACAGAAACACGGATTGGCAGAAAGATGTGGCCCGGGCCGGTTTTGTGGTGGTCGAAGCGGTTGGTCCCTCCCCACATTGTTTTTTGCCTGCTGGCAAGCCCCGCTTGCTTGTCCCCGACGGAGCAGTGCTCAACCCGCAGGGCCGTGGTCGCAACGGGAATGTGGAAGGAAATAAGCGACGCAGGAGCGCCGGAGACATTGCTGTGCGGGTGCGGCCGGCCGCAGGCCGGTTGACGCTGTGGAGCGGGGGCACATCATCGGCAGGACAGCAGCAAATAAACATTGTTTTGCCGGCGGCGGTCTTTAGGAGCCGGTTGTGAGTCCGAACGCCAGTGAGGCCGTTTTGTTGTGCCCATGCAGTCAATCGGGGCGGTCATGCTTCCCTGGTGGACCATTGCAGGTCGGGCCTGCCGCCGGCGGCCGCGTGTGCTGGGAGGATGTTGGCGATGGCGGTTTCGGCGGTGCCTGGTGGGGCATATGCGGTGTTGCGCTGGGAGTAAATGAGGTCGGTGCCGGGCATGGGGGTTTTCCTTGTTAATAGCTCGGTGTTTCGGTGGGCGTGTGCGGGCCGGTGGAGCACGTGATGGCAGCCGTGGGTCAGCGGGTGTCGTGTGATGCGGCGGCCGGAGGAGCGAAGCGGGGGAGGCCGCCGCCGCGCATCTGCAGAACCTTGGCAGGGGCAGGGAATCCGTGGTTCCCTGCCCCTGCCTCTGTTATTGGTCAGCGTTGGTAGGCGGTGTTCTGGTTTTTGACGCATTCGGCGAGGGTGCCGGTGCCCACGAGTTGGAGCATCAGGGCGGCGAGCTTGTGCCCGGGCTGTGCTTCGAGGGCTTGGCTCAGCCAGGCGTGCGCGGTGGAGCCTTTGCCCTTGTACCAGTGGATCCAGCCGAGCATCGCGAACAAGGGTGCGCGGGCCTCATCCGGGGTGTGCCGGAGCAGGTCGACTGCCAGTTGCTCGGTCGCCTCGACGCGGCGCCAGTCCGGCTTTCCCTTGTACGCGCCGATCAGGGTGGCGGTGTAGGCCTCCAGATCGTCGTCGGTGTTGATGGTGTCGGCGATGATCCGGTCACGCACTGCCGGCACGTGCAGGGCGGCCACCAGTTGCAGGGCGGTGTCCTGGTCCGGGTCGGTGCCGATGGTTTCCTGCCACAGTGCCCGGTTCTCCGCCATGACGGGCGCGGTCCAGTCGGTCGGATCGGTGACGGTCCAGCCGGTGACGTGGCCGCTGATCTGGCCGAGGTTGGCGGCATCGCCGGTAAACGGCGCCGCCGTCGCCGCATCGCGCTCGGGGTTCGACCCGGCGTAGATCATGTGGGCGTTGAGTGTGCTGTCGGTGATTTCATCCAGCGGGTGCCCCTGGCAGCAGTCCTCGCCGTTGCAGAAGTATGTCCTCCAGCTTTGCCCGGTGACCAGCCAGCCGTCGCGGATGGGTGTGCCTGCGGCCTCCAGCGCGGTTTCCAGCGCGTGTGCGTGGTCGCTGTAGGGCTTGTTTCCGCCCGTGGCGGTGTGATCGGTGTAGGCGATGAACAGCGTCCCGTCCGCTCCGGCGTCGTGGCCGAGGTAACCCGTCACGGTTCCCGCGAACTGGACAGGGTCGATGTTCTCCGGCGCATCCAGCCGAAGGGTTGCTCCGACCCGCCCGCCGTGCATGGTGATGAACACGAAGGATTCACGCGGGGTGAATCCGAGTGTGTGCAGGACGTAGGCCAGAATGTCGGCGGCGGACTTTACGGAAATTGCTGACTTGCTCATGTGTTGCTCCCTTTTCGCAGTGGTGAGGTTTAGGGCTGTGGTGATCCAGCAGTGGCCCCTCTCCCCCGTTGTTTTTTGCCTGCTGGCAAGCCCGCTTGCTTGTGCCCGACGGAGCCGGGTCAGCCCGCAGGGCAAGCGGCCGGGCCGAATGTGGGAGGAAATAAGCGACGCAGGAGCGCCGGACACATTCGGGGCGGGCGCGCTGCAGCGTCAGCTGTTGACCCGGTGGAGCGGGCACGCATAATCCGAAGGACAGCAGCAAAAAATAGATAGATCCCTGCCGGTGGCGACGTAGGAGCCGCCGGCAGCACAGTCCGCAGCGGCAGCGGAGGTCCGCTTCCTGGTGCGAGCGGGCGAGTACCAGGGCCCGTTTTCGGCTGGGCCGGCTCCGTCCGGGCCGGGCGCGGGACCCCCGCCGCCAAAAGGGGGCGGGGGTGCCTGCTGGAGGCGGCTTGTCAGCTGGTCCAGCCGGGGTAGGGCAGCCGGTCCCTGCCGGGCAGTTCAGCTGCGGCTTCGGGCAGGTCCTGTGGTCCGTGGGATTGGCCCATGTTCCAGTGGAAGAACACTTCTTCGGTGATCGCCTCGAAACACTCCGCTTGTGAGCGGAACCAGCAGGTGCGGGTGTCCCCTTCAACGTAGGTGCCGTAGCCAAACAGTTCCCCTACCCCGTCGCGGTGCCGTGCGACAGCGAAGATAATGTAGGGCCATGCTCCGGCGCCCCAGCCCTCGCTCCCCCAGTTCGGCAATGCCGACCAGCCGGTGCCGGTGAGAGTTTCCATCCAGTCGTAGCCGTCCCCGGTCCGGTCGTCGGCTGGCAGGCCGGGCGCGTTGATGGTTTCGCCGGTGTCCTTGGTGACGGTCCGGGTGATTGTCTCGGTGCTCATAATGTGTTGCTCCTTCTCGCAGTGGTGAGGTTTCGGGGCTGTGGTGGTCCAGCAGTGGCCCCTCTCCCCCGTTGTTTTTGCCTGCTGGCGAAGCTTGCGGAGCTGTGCCTGTCGGAGCCGGGACAACCCGTCAGGGCAAGAGCACGGGCAATGTGGGAGGAAATAAGCGACGCAGGAGCGCCGGACACATTGCCCGGGCACGCAGCAGCGTCAGCTGTTGGGCTGGTGGAGCAGGCACGTACGATCCGAAGGACAGCAGCAAAAAAAGAAAAACCGCCCGGGCGCGACGTCAGGAGCGGACGGCCAACAGCCCGAACGAAGTGAGGACCGCATCCCTGGAACGAGCAAGCGAGTACCAGGTACACCAACAGGCACAGCCGGCAGGCCCACTCCCCCAGCCGGGCACAGAAATGCCCCGGCCTGTAGGCCGGGGCATCATCATGCGGCATTGCGTCCAAGCGGTGGCGTCAGTCGAGGGACACCTCAAGGTCGTCAATCGCTCCCAGAAACCCTAGTTGTCGAATCAAATCGCCGAGACGAATCAAGTCCTTCCTCAATGCGTTGACCGCTATTTTTGTAGTTGGCTCATGTAGAGCTTCAAGACGGTGGATACGCAGGCGCTTCTCGATGGAGCTCCCAACCTTTGCGCTTTATCCTCAAGCCATTCCACTTGGTTGCGATCCAGTCGAAGTTGGATCTGAATCCCTGCCGTTCCCCGCGGCCTGCGCACCCGCCTCGGCATCCCGTGCTCCGCGGACACTTTTTGCGGTTCGAATTCCTTGGCTATGGCTGTATCTTCGACGTGGTCGAAGGCCTCGACGAGAAGGTCTGAATAGGTGACTTGCTGTTGCCTGGTCCATTCCTTTAGCCGCGTCAGGAGTTCTGGCTCAATGTACACGCCGACGTTCTTCAACGGACCCGGGACCTTCTCCGACGCGCTCTCTACTTCGGCCGGTTTCGGCTTGCCTACTACTGGAACCGGGGACGACTGGATATCGACGTCGGACTTCGCGACTACTGGCTTAGTTACGTTGGGGCTGGTTTCTGCATTTCGACGCTTAGGCGGCAGTAATCCTGCTAGTTTGGTTCCCCTGGTCGACGACACTGGTGCCGGCGCGAAGGCTTCCTGGAGACTCCGGCGTTCTGCGTTCATGAGTCGCTCCCGGCTTCTATGTCGTTGAGTCTGGAGAGTATCTCACCCGTCAGCGTCTCGAATTCCTCGGCCAGACCACCTGCATTGCGAGAGAAAAATCCATCTGCAGGTTTCTCTCCGGCCCGTAGTGCTTTGAGCCTGAGTCTTTGAGCCTCGGTGACTGCCCCTTCCAATTCGTGGAATAGCAGTCCCTTCTTGCGGGCATCTGCACTCGCACTCTCCAAGTTTCTGATTCGGGTTTCAAATACAGGGGCCACGTCGCCAAGCATGTCCTCCAGTGTTTGACGGACGCTACGCTCCAACCTCAGTGATCGCGGACCGACCCCAAATAGCACCACTCCAGCCAGCTGGAGTGAGGGGTTCCGATCGCGGACGGCTATGAACCGCCGAGCCACACGTTCTACACCGTCGATGCTTGCATCATCGGACTTCGTGGGAATGACGACAGCGCTTGATATGGCGAAAGCGCCTTCAACGAGAGTCCGTTCCCCCGGCGGCGTATCGATGAGAATAAGATCATATTCCTCGGCTATTGGTGCGATGACAGCGTAGAGCATGTCGCCAAAATCCGGGGCACCCGCCCTGCTGGACCTAGACACCATGACGCCCTGTATATCCTCCAGGGCTTGCCCTCCCGGTATTACGTCTAAGTTCTCTCTCACATTCCGCAGAACGTTGGGCGTTCCCCCGCTCATGAGAACCCTCAGGAGATCCTCACCTGTCTGGGACTCATACCCTAGGTCTCGGGCTAAGTCTCCCTGCGGATCCAAATCGACCATTAGGACCCTCGAGCCAGCCAACGCAACGTAAGCTCCGACATTCGCTGCGGTCGTCGTCTTTCCGACTCCGCCCTTTCCATTTGCCAGGCAAACAACGCGATCAATAGCTTTCGCACTGACGACACTATTAGCAGCTGGGGCTGTAAGGGATCTTGCCATTCTTATTGTTCCTCTCACTGAATAAACTGCGTGATGATCTATTGATCAGAATATGAGAGGTAGTGCTCAATTTCTTGCAGCGACTCACGCTAGTACAAGAGTTGATTGTCAAACCCGGCACCCTATTTACTAACACACAACGTTACCAGTTGACCTTATAATATGGCTTCCTATTTGCCTTATGGCCTTACCTGCGCTCTTCCTTGTCGGTTTAGGCAATGACGGCCGTTGGCCAGTTCAGGAGATCGGGCATAGTCGTTTCCCTTTCTGGTGGTCCGTCGCTGTCCCAGTAGGGGTAGTCGTCGTCGGGGGAGGCGATGATGGACCCGTAAAAAGCCCGTTTTGCCAGCCAGTCGCGCCAGTTGGCGCGTTCCTGCCGGTGCCGTTGTAAGCATCCCGCGATGTGGTCGAGCACTCCGAAGTATTCTGCCAGCGTTCGCAGACTGGTGGTTGGGACGATGGACCATACGCCGTTACGGCGTTCGATCATGTTCCAGGCACACATGGTTTCAAGGGCCATGTTAACGGTGCTGGGGGAGAGGCCGGTTTGACGGGCGAGATCCGCGCTCCGCCAGCGACCGTCGCCTTGTTCAATCGCCTCATACACAAACGCTGCCGGGATCCCCAGCTCGTAGAACACTGGCCGTAAAGCATGGAGTTTGCCTTTGGCCCACTCCCTGGACTCCTGGTCGCGCTGGTAGGCAGCGGGGATAACGAGTTCGTAGAGATCTCCGTGCGTACCTTTGGCCTCCTGCGCCAGACGGATCATGGGATTGGCCATAGTGGCCAGTTCCCGCAACTGCCGGGCCACGGTACTGGCGTGAGTGCCTGTACCGAGCGAAAGCGATCGTGTACCGAATTCGATGAACCGCGACTCTGCCTTATGCGCACCCTCACCCAGTGCCCGCAGCAGCATCCTGTAGCCAAGCCCGGCGCGGGTACCCAGGAACGTTTGCTCATAGCTGCCCAGCGTGGTTCTCCAGCCGCGCAGGAATTGGTGCTCCGTCAGTACAGTCCCTCCTCCCCCCTGTGTATTTAACCGGCTTGTGTCTCTTTTACGGTCATTGTTATTCCCGGCAGCCAGTGGGGACGCTCTTTTTCTCTGTGCGGTGACGTAGCGCACCGCTTCGCGCCAGTCGTTACGGAGTTCTTTGGCCCGGCTGTGCGGCCGGTACCTGGCATAGAAGGCGGTCATTCCCGGCCAGGAATTCTGCTGCATGTGCCGCAGAATGTCGGTCAGTTCCCACCCGCACGCGACCGCTGAGGCCATAATGGCCTGGCGGGCCTCCGAGGCGGAGGCGTACCGGGCGATGTCATAGGCACCCGAGCGCGCCATCGACTGCTTATCGGCCGGCAGCGCCCGTTTGGTTCCCGCCGGAAGGGGCAGCTGCTCAACGTCGTCTTCGACCACGGTCAGGGAGGGCCGGCGGTGCTGGGTGACGATGGCCAGTTCTTCGGCCAGGTCCTTTTGGAGGCCTTGACGGACGCTGTAGCCGTTTCGGCGTTTGGCGACGTCGTAGGCTTCGGAGAGCGGCATCGTCAGCGACTGGTAGCCGCCGCGCTTCCAAAGGCTGCCAGGGGGGCGGATACACCCCGTTTCGGCGCTTTGGTGCGGCGAGGGATCCAGGCTCGAAAAGCGCCGGCCCAGTGCCTCTACCAGGTGGCGGGCATCGGTGAACGCCAGGCTGTCGATAAAGGGGACGTAGATGTGCCGCCCGCCGCCGGGGGAGCGGTCCTCAACCCAGCGGCCACCAAGACGAGCCAGCAACCTTTTGATGGCCTCATAGTCGGCCTCGACCTGCCCCAGTCCATCCCGGCCGACGTCGAGGTCCAGGCACAGGCTGCGCACGAGTCCACCGGTGGCCACGATTCGCACAGCAGCAGGCACCGAAGGCAGTGCCCTGGTCAGTGCCCGTTCATGCCCGGTGGGATAGTTCTTCCCGCCGTCCTTGGACAACCTCATCCGGTGCTGCCCGGACAACTCGGCCGCCAAGGCCGCCCACGCCCGGGCCGCTTCCTCCCGGTCCGACCGAGACGGTTGAGCCGACACGCCGGTAACGGCTGGCGGGCATGATTCCGTTTGCAAAAGATCGTGCGCGTGTATGATGGACTCAACTCCATAAGGAAAAGGACATGTAAATGCCCTGCTTCTATGTGAAGCTCTTCACCGAAACTCTTGGCGGAACTGCGGTGTAGAGCTTGAGACTTTTCGCAGGAAGGCCCGCAAACATTGCGGGCCTTCCTCGTTTAACTGGCCTTATCGATAGGCAAAGCCTCCTGACCAGTCATTTCTTCAACGTCGATTTGTGCGAGGTGATCACTCATGACCTTGGCAATATAGGCAACCGCATTAGTGCCTTCCATCTCAATGATCATTCGAAGCTTCTCGGCTTCCTTGATAGGGAGCTTGGCAGCGAAAGTATGTCGTTCGCCCAAGCTGGGGCGTCCTGTGCTGAGCTTCTTGAGTGCCATGGGTCCCACTATGCCTGTTTCATTTAATGAAACAGCGCATTTTCTACCCCGTGTCGCTGTTCTTTGAAATAGGCCTTCTCACATGAGCTCATTCCCCTCAATTGATGACCAACCACTTGCCACTGGCCGTCGTTGCGCTCCAGATAGTAGATGAGGAGCAGGTTTATGGCCTCTGTGGTGCTTCAGCCAGAAGTCGAGGACCAGTTTGTTTTTGGTCACCCGGTCAATGACGCCCGGGAAACCTTAGCGTCGGATATTTTCACTTTTCCACAAGCCGCCCCAGTGTGGCTGTGGCGGCGCTGATTGCGCTGTCAAAGATCGAGCAAAAGACAGCTTACATACATGCTCCGCACATGCACAACTCAGTAGTTACGCATTGCCTGTACGCTTCGAATGGCATCAGATAACATTTATTTGTCACCTGTCCGCCTGCTCTGTGTGCGGTCAATATCACAAGCAGCTGACTATGGCTGAAGGAGCTTTTAACGATGGCAAACGGGGCCCGCAGGGTGTTCCTTACACAACAACAGAAGAAGGAGCGGCTAGCGGAACGTATGGGCATCCTGGTGGATATCTGGGAGTCTGACAACAACACTGCGCTCACATATCCTCATGTCGAGCAGGCACTTTCCGCCCACGGAATCCACCTGTCGCGCACCCGCTGGTCCTACTTGACTAATGGAACTGGCAGCCTTGTGACAGATCAGGAACTTCTGAGGGGCATTGCGGAGCTCGTTTTTGAGGTGCCGGCCGTTTATCTATGTGACCTCAATAGTGAGCCGCCGGCCGAGGTCGAAGCGCGGATGGAGTTTCTTGTCCAGATGCGTCAGCTCAAGGTGAAGAACTTCGCCGCGAGAAACCTGGGCGCTACCTCTCCAGAGACCCTCAGGACAATCACCAGGATTATCGATGCGTCGATGAACGGCGAGGAATGAATGAAGCTGCCATCTGTGCAGGATAAGGTTCGCGAATTATGTGGAGACGGCACGACATCCATGGAGGAAGTTGTCGATCGCCTGACCGTGATCTGCGAGAAACCGATCCATCTGATCGAGTTCGAAGATAATTCCTGGGGATCGCTGACCGCCTTCAAAGCCGACTTTGAGGACCGAATCAATATCTATTTCCCTCCGCAGGATTCCTTACAGTACAAGTTTCACTGCATCTATCACGAGCTGGGCCACATATATTTGGAAAACTCCCACGACGCTTTGATCTTGGCTGGTCTCTCCGAAGAGATGCTGAAAGAGACCGCAAACGCCATCAACGTCAGTTGCCGGTCCGTTCCGAATCATCCGGTGGAACGGTGGGTGGAGGACTTTGCTTTTAACATGTCGAAGAAAACCCGTGTGCGCAGCTCATTCGATCCTGATCCTTTCCTCTGCTAGATGAAACTGTTGCTGTTTGCACTGCTGAGTGCCCTGTGCCTACTTCGGATCCCCTCGGCGGTCAAGATGGCGGAATCCCGGGCGTCGTGGCTGGCATCGATGTTCGGCCTCGCGGCGCTCTATGTCCTGGGAACGGTTACACCGCTACAGGTGATCGACAGCTACCTCGGTGGCATCAACGTGACGAACCTGCTTCAAGCCATCTTCGCGCTACTAGCGATCTTCTTCTTCAACGACAGCGTGCGGCGGTTAGCAAACGTGCCAGTCAAATGGACTTACTATGCTCCGTTGCTGGGCATTCCCATCATGATTGTCAGCTTCGCCCTGATTGAGGACAAAGCTCCAACAGATGCGGACTTCATTGCTTTGCGCATGGACCAGCTCGCCACTGCCGCGTACAGCGGCACTTACATGCTCGCGTTGTTGTTCACCGTGCTGAGGATCATCTACATGCTTCGACACAAGGCGAGGGGCCTGTATGCAACATTCTCAGCGGGTTTGGCCGTGGTTGCGGCTGCTTGTTCGTGCCACATTGCGTACGTGGTGCTGTTCCATTTCTCTCCCTGGGACGCCTTCGCTCAAGCGATCGGATCCTGGTTTGACCGCCTTTTCTATTTAGGCCTCTCGGTGACGGCTGCGGGGTGGCTGATCCTTTTCCTGTCGAAACAGCTCCCGAGGTTGCGTCTCTGGATGATCGATGCTCTCTGGCTTACTGCATTGAGGATTAGGACGAATACGGATCGGTCACGGGTCGAGCCAGTATGGGACCTTTTCAACGAAACGCTCGAAAATGGCGTCTACAAAAGCCTGATTGTTCTGCACAACCACAAGCGGGTAAACCTGATGGCATTCCCCGAATCTCGTCAGTCTAGGATCAGTCAGATCGAGGCTAAGCTAGATGCGCGGGTTCAGTAGAGAGCGCCCTGCTGACCCAACTGGTCAGCTCGGTGGTGAAAGTGGGAGGCGAGGCATTCCACTCCTGGGTATGGTGCGCCTCAGGTAAGCGAATCAGGGTAACGGTTCCAGGATTCGCGTCTTGGAACGCCGCCGAGATCTCCCAGGGAACCTCTTGGTCGGCACTGGAGTGCAAGACCAGTGTCGGGACTGTCACCCGGTTAGGCACGTCGACCCACTCAAGTGCATCGAAGTTGATCGGTTCCTCCAGCCCGAGCATCTTTGCGAATACGGGGGCCTGCAGAAGGCCCATGGCAAGGCGGGCCCCAATCTCTGGCACACCTGCTTTCGCTGCACCTGCTGTGATGGTTTTACGCCAGCTTGTGACGGGCCCAACGAGAACGATTCCCACGATCCGGTCCCGGTATGCACTCCGCTCAGCAGTGAGCAAGGCAATCGTTCCGCCCATCGACCAGCCGGACAGGATGATTTGTTTGGCTCCATGAGCTACGGCGTAGGTCACGGCGTTTTCCACGTCACGCCATTCAGTCTGTCCAAGGTGGCTGGTCTCGGTCTGTAGCGGGTGGACCTCCAGATCCCCGCGGAATGAGGGTACCAAGGAGGTGAACCCCAAGTGGCTGAAAGCGTGGACATCTCGGAACATGATCGAGCGGTCGGTCCAGCTGCCATGAATATGGATCACCCATACGGCGGTATTCTCGCCTTCGAATCGCCAGGCAGGCGCCGCACCGTAGGCAGTGGGAATGTGCACCTCTTCGTAACGCCCGCCGGCCGCCGCCGGTTCGAAGAACACATCGGGGGTCCAATCCACCATTGGCCCCAGACGTTCCGGCCCGGAGCCATGCAGATCGATCCGCCGTTCCACGTACTTTTGATGCTCATTGATCAGCGTGACCTCGCCGACTCTCGTGTACTGCTCGGTCGTAGGGTCGAACACACCGAAGTCACCTGGAGCTTTGGTGTAGTCGTCTAAATCAATGCGGATTCGTCGTCCATCATTTGTCACTTCGGCCCGGCGGTAGTCCTTTGTGCCACGCTTGACGATCTTGCGAGCCACGACGACCGCGAACCCAGATAGCGCGGCAGTTGGCACAACGAATACCAGACAGGCCAGGCAGCGCCGTGTCGTCAGCATTCGGTCTCATCCTCCAGCGCCAGTCCAAGAAGAGCAAAGGAACCCATACATCATAACGTCCATACATGTCCTGATATACCAACAAGCCATGCTCACTACGCGCATTGCACATGTTCACTACATGCGTGTAACGTGCTGGCTGTGTCAGCCTGACGCTGAGCACCAGGCGTCAAGGCATCGGGTCTCTATTTCTATAAAACTGAACCATTGCTAGCGAGACTTGAGGCACCTGGCTAGCACGAACCAAGGGAGAGCCTTGTTATTCACCGGATACGTACCGCAGGTAGTTTTCCGCCACCTCGCGTACTCGATCGAACTGAGCCGTGTACTTAACCGTCTTGCCCGCTCGGTCTCCCGGTGGGGGGCTAGCGGTGACGGCGCCGACGTCCTCCAGCGCAACCAGATGACGATTCAGGCTCGGCCGCGAGATGCCCGTGGCTTCCACAAGTTCGCGTGCGGTACTTGGCCCCATCCGGCAGAGATGTCTGAGCATGTCCGCCTGGGCGCGGCTCCCGATCATGCCCACTGCAATCTCAACGTTCGGCGGGAGCTCGGGATTGATGAGGCTAGGCACGTTACTATCTTGCCCGACGCGGGCGATTTACCAAGGGTCATGGCACCACCTTATTACTAAGTGATACGGTTGAGGTAATGAAGCCGCTCGCGTCAGCCGGAGTGAAACCGGTCCGCAACACGAAGGGAAGAGGTGTTGGAATCCCATCAAGCTCTGGAGTTGACGCGGCAGATCAAGCACTACTGCACGGGAGGATCACAATGAAATCGGTACGAAACGGACGATTGGCCCTGTTCGCCGTGATGCTGCTGAGTGCTGCTGCATGTGGCGGTCCTACGGAGCCAGCGAGTGAACATAGTGCCACGCCGTCGTTCCCATTGGCGGCAACTCCTAAGGCCCAGGAAGAGAGGCACGTTCCCGACAGCACACCGGCCCCGGACCCTGACGCCACAATCGGTGAGGCCGATACCGCCGATGCCCTCAACGTGGCCACCCAGGCCATGACGTATTACGCGAGGCCGAAGCTGGACGCCGAACGATGGGCCGAAGAACTCTCGCCCCTGTTGACCCCCAAAGCTGCCGAATCGTACGGCTACACCAATCCGGCCAACGTCCCGGCCACTGAGGTGACCGGCGAGGCAGCAGTCGTCCCCCCGCCCGAAGGCGTGGCTCCCAGTCCCAGGGTGATCACCATCGAAGTGCCCACCGACGCCGGGGCGTATAAGGTGGTCCTCAGCCGGCAGGGTAATGACTCGCCGTGGAAGGTCGAACGCATCAACCCGCCACAAAACGGCCCATGAGCGCCGGCAGTAAAACCGCAGTCGCCGGCGGAACAGTCGTACTGGTGGTCGCCGGATTCCTGGCCCTTGGAGACACACCCGAACCGGAACCGGCCGCCGCAGCGTCCCCACCCTGCCTGGCAGCGCAGGCAGACAGTTCAAGCGGTGAATCCATACCGTCCGGTGCTGTTGCCGGCTACTCCGGCAAGCAGCTGCACAACGCAGCGGCGGTCATCGCAGCAGGTAAAGCACTGGGAATCAATCGGCGCGGTCAAACCATTGGCGTCATGACAGCGATGGGTGAATCCTCACTGCGCGTCCTCGACCGGGGCGATCCCGTAGGCCCCGACTCGCGCGGGCTCTTTCAGCAGCGTGCCAATGGGGCGTGGGGCTCCTACGACGACCGGATGGACCCCACCACCAGCGCCACAAACTTCTTCGAAGCCATGCTCGACGTCGAAGGCTGGCAGGAGCTGCCCCCGACCGAAGCGGCACACCGGACACAACGCAACGCCGACCCGTACCACTACCAGAAGTACTGGCCGGCCGCCGTCAAAGTCACCAACGCCCTTGGGGGCGTGGACCCGGCCGCCTCATGTGGCGATACCCAGCCTGTCAAGGCCAAAGACGACTATTCCTGGCCCAACAAACCCACATGGAAGCAAGTCGGCGTCGAAGCAGCCGCCAACCCGGACACTGGAATGCTGTACCGCGAATGCGTGGACTTCGTTATCTGGCGGCTGAACAAGCAAATCGGGATTACCAAACCGCCGTTCAAGTGGACCAACCAGACCCTCGTCAATGGCAACGGCAACGCCATCTCATGGCGTGACCAATGGCAGATCAACGGCTGGGATTACGGCAGCAAACCAAAAGCAGGCTCCGTTGCATGGTTCGCACCAGGAGCCGCCGGAGCCGGCAACCTCGGCCACGTCGCCATGGTCTCCAAAGTCAACAAGGACGGCACCGTATTCCTCGAGGAATACAACGTCGCACCCAATGACCACGAGTACAACACGCGCACTATCAACGCGGATGCAGTAAGCGCGTACCTGTACTCGCCAAATTAAGTCACAGCACTAGGAAAGGGTGAATTTAATGACTACTCACTGGCAGGGCAACGAGCGGGACACTGGCGCTCCTTCGCCTGTAGATATGACCCGTCCCCATAGTGTGAGCCGCGAAATCACGAAACAGTTGGGCGGTGCCGCGGAGACTCTAGCGGCCGGCGGTGACAGTCTTGAAGAGCGGCCAGCGGCCGTATCAGCGGAGCCGGAAGCGGACTCTGAAGCTGTGCCGCTGGTGAGGGGACGACGCAGTGCGAGACTGTTGCCGGCGGACACATCGGCAGCGTTGGTGCCGGCTGAGACGGGCTGGCAGGCGTTCATCCGCGCGGCGACATTTGGGGCGATCAACCCTAAGGTGGGCCGCGAAGAACTCCAGCGACGAGAAAACATCGCTGCTACACAGCGGACCTATTCACGGCCACAGACGGTGGTGCAGGCCACTCCCAAGGGTGGGATGGGCAAGACCCTCTGTACGGTCGGTCTTGCCAGTACTTTCGGTGTGAACAACGGGATACCTGCGTTGGCCTGGGATGCGAACGAGACGATGGGCACGCTGGCGCTGCGTACGATGTCCAATGCCTCGACCAAGACTGTGTGGGATTTGATGGGGGAGCTGGACAGCTTCGAGCACATCAACGCCAGACGCGGCGATTTGTCCGGCTTCATCCGGCGGCAGGGCGATAACAAGTTCGACGTGCTGGCCTCTGATGAGGACCCGGACCGGATGCGCGACATCGGTCGGGACGAGTTCGACCGGATTCACCACCTGGTGAGCAGGTTTTACGATCTGCTTTTCGTGGATACGGGCAATAACACGCGTGCTGAAAACTGGCTCGCGGCCATGGATCACGCGGACCAGCTCGTGATCCCGACACCGCTAAAGACTGATGGGGTGGTCAGTGCGATGCGGATGATTGAACAGTTGGAAAACACCGGACACAGCGCTCTGGTGCGTGACGCCGTCGTGCTGTTGACACAGGGCGGCGGGAAGCGGGAAAGCCCGCAAAAGCAGCAGGAGCTGCGGGAAGCTCTCAGTGATTGCGTCCGGATTGTGGTTGATGTGCCCTATGACGGGCATCTCGATGACGGATCAATCATTGATTGGCGGTTGGTGGCCGAGCCCACCCGCCGTGCATTTGAAAGGGCTGCAGCGGCGGTCGCTGACGGTCTCACCCTTAATGATCAGAAGGAAAAGTCTCATGCTTAATCCAATCAATACCGGGCGCATCCTCGCCCAAGACATTGAAAACCCTCTCGAAGGAGTCACCCCGACACTCAGCGTCTTTGGCACTGAGTTCAACGCCACTATCGTAGCGATCCTTGGCGGCCTGTGGGCGATATGCGTTTTGATAGCTGTCGGCGCATTTTTGATGGGCCTGGGCAAGTACTCGGTAGCTAAGAAAACAGGTCACTCAGATGACCTGTCCGATGGTGCCGGCGGGATGAAGAAAGCCGGGCTGGCGATTGCCGGGCTCGCCGCAGCTCCGGCCATCATCGCGGGGATCATCTTCGTCGCGTCCATCTAAAAGATTTCCCGCCCGACTGCTAAGGAACTGGTATGGCAGACAAAGACAACGACTCAACCTCTCCACCCCGAGGCCGTAAGTGGATAATCGGCGGCGCGGTGGTGCTGGTGCTGGCACTGATAGCGGTGGTAGTCGGTTCAAACATTCCCAGCTCGTTCATCCCCAGCAAAGACACGGAACCATCGCCCGCCTCCGAGACTGCGACCGGTATTGCCGCTGGTGCCGGGGGAGCCGAAGTCGGAGCAGACGGGGTAACCATGATCGGCTACGAACCGACGTGTGATGGAGCCGTGAAGGCCGCGACCAACTACCTGAAAGCGCTGGAAAGCGTGCACGTCGTCAGCGACGAGGAATACAAGGCACTGCTCGATCAAATCGTGTTGCCCGGCTCCTACAAAGAAGCGCGTCTGGACCAACTGACCAAAGTTGACCCTGAGAGCGTCGGGGACGAGGCAAGCAAACGATTCCTAGAGGACTACAAGGAGGTTGTGCATCCCAAGTGGGGTGGGGCCTACAAGGTGAAGTCTTGCGAGCCCGAAGCGGCTGCCGTCGTGGGAGTGTTCCCCTGCACCTACACTGCGCCATTCGTGGTGGAGGGCCAGAAGGCCCCGGCGTCGATTGATTGTCAGTCCCGGCAGGTGTCGTTGCAGTGGAGCGATGGCGATTGGAAGGTGGCCGATATATCCACCAGCGACGATCCGGCCAGCCGAATCATCATTACCGACTCCGGCACTATCCCCCAGGACCCGGACAAAATGCCGCTCAGTGAACAGTTACGAGACCGGTTCCTGGTCAACCTGAACACCGATAAGCCGCTGAAGGGATGGATTGACTATGCCAACGTCAATCGGAACTAGGCGGCGGCTGCTGGCAATCCTGGCGGCGCTCTTCTGCCTGTCGTTCGTCGCTATACCGGTCGCTGACGCTGCACCCTCAGACGGTGCCGGTCAGCAGGCGATTGATGAAAGCCAGCTCACCGCCAAACAACGCGAAAAGGTCGGCGCTGCGGTTTCATCTGCCTACGCCAAGGCGGTATGTAGAGATTCCGGCGCGTTGTCCACGGCAGTGGGCGCAGTCGGCCTGACGGGAGCCTGTGAGAGTGCCGTCACGAGTGCAGTCGGCGGGAGCTACGAAAACTTGGCCGCCTTCAAATCTGCCATCACCAGCGGGGCAGTGTGCCCCGCACTAGGGCAGGTTAATTCTATGTTCGGGACAGCTTGTAGTGCCGTTCTGAATGAACAATTTCGTAAGAACTTGGGTCCGGTGTTGGATGCTGCGTGGCGGATGGCGTTGCAGCAGCATGCGCCGGCAGTGCTGGCGGTGGGTGATGCGGTGTCGTTTATCACTGATCCGTCAACCGCCCTGGATGATATGGCTAACGCGTTGAAGGAGCAGTCCACCAGTTCGGTGGGTGTGGTGCTGTCATCGATTTCTCATGCGACGAGTTTTGATGCCGCTGAGACATGGTTCCGTGATGCGTGGGCGGCTGTGGCCGGTATCGGCGTGCTGGTCATCGCGGTGATGGTGTTGCTGACGCTTCAGGGTGTGGGCAAGAACCGTATTGACGGTGAAGAGGCCACAAAGGGGATTGCCTATTTCGGGCCACTGTCGTTGCTGTTGTTGCTGATGGGTCCGGCACTGGCATACGTGATCGGTAACTGGATTAACGGGATTAGCGACGGGATCATTGGCTGGTCCACGGCCGGTTTTGACCAGCTGTTGGAAGTCGTCTCGACGATGGCCAATATGCAGGCTGGAGGCTTCTTCGGTTCTGTCGTGGGCATCCTGGTCTGGGGCATCCTGTTCCTGGGCGCTTTTGGCACGGTTGCGCTGCTGATTCTTCAAGCATTGGCAGCGTATTTCATGGGCTTTGTGGCGGCGTTGGCGATGGGCATGCTGATTAATCCTGAGTGGCGGTCGAAGGCCCAGAAGGTATTGATTGGGTGGCTTGCGATAATGCTCTCGAAGCCGCTGTTACTGCTGTTGTTGGGTTTCGCGGTCAAGATGACCGGCTCCATTGACGTCTTCACCGGTGATTTGGGGCAGGGCTTCGAAAACGCGGCCACTGTGTTCATGGTGGGTATGGCCTTGATGATGGTGGTACTGTCTCCGGCGCTGCTCTTGAAGTACGCGCCGATCCTGCCTTCCAACGCTGGTTCGGTTCGCAACGCGCCTTCTGTGGTTGGTTCGGCGGCCAGCTCCGGGGTGGAAAAAGTTACGAACACGATGCTGGAGCGGGCGAAACGTACCTCGTCTAAAAACAGCGGCCAAGGATCAGGTCAGCAACCGGCTGCGCCGCTACAGTCCCCGCAGACTCAGCCCCCGTCTGGCGCCCAACCCGGCGGAGGTGGAGGTGGCCAAGGTGGTGGCCCTCAGACCGGCCGACCCGGCACACCTGGTGCCCCAGCCGGGGGCGGTCCCAGCCTGGCTGGTCCGCGTGGTGCCGGTGCTGCCGGCGGCAGTGGTGGTGCAGGCGCGGCCGGTGGTGCCGGCAAGGCGGGCGGCAGCGCTGCTGGCGGTGCAGCAACCGCCGGTGCTGCTGTGGCATTGCAGGCGGCGGTGGAGTCAGCGAAACAGGCTCAGAGCAAGGCCCGTCAATCGGTGCAGGATGCTGCACCAGACCTTCAGTAAAGGGAGCCGCTAAATGTCACGGCAAGCAGTTTTGGGCGGCGAAGTCATCAAACGTGGCATGTGGGGTGGCGGCCGCAACCGATACGAGTGGTATGCGTTGATGGCATTCCTGCTGACCGGGTTGGGCGTGGCCTACAGTACGGGTGGGCATTGGCTGGGGCTGGTGAGCGCGTTGTTGATCGCCGCGGCCGGCATAGCGGCGTTCACACCCTGGGCGGCGACCGGGGACTTGTCGCCGGCCTCCCTGAAAATGATGAGTCTGCATCACCGGTGGCGGAATGTGACGGGCCGGTCGCTGTTCATTCCGCCCTGCCGGGATGAAGAGGAAACCGGCCGGAAGTGGTGGCAGCGCCGCCTGAAGCAGGAGTTGTCTGCACCAGATTCGGTCGGCGATGTGCGCTGGTTCGATGTGAACCTGACCGGCGGCGGTTCCCTTGTGGTGTTGCGCCAGGGCTTGCCGCGCGGAACGTATTACTCGGTGGTGTTGGAAGTCACCGGCACCGCAGGCGGGGTCAAGACCGAAGACGGAATCGATGAGGCGTATATCGGTTGGGGCGAAACCCTATCGGCACTGGCATCTGCCCGGTCGTTGATTGAGGGTGTGCAGCAGATCGCCCGCGCCGTGCCTATGGATTCATCCGATCACTTGGCGTGGGTGAAGAAACAAATTATGCCCGACGCACACGAGCTGCTGGTTGCCTCCTACGGCGAATTGATCGACCTGACCCAATCCGAATCGGAACAGCACCGGGCCTACGTCGCGGTCTCCATTCCGTGGGGACAAAGATTGCGAAAGAAAGCCGAGCGGTATGGGAAAGGCGACGAAGCTATCGGCGCGGCCGTTTTCGAGGAAGTCAAGCTCGCTTCCAGCAGGCTGAGGGCCGGCGGCATGTCCGGCGTCCGTGCCCTAGGGCAGCGCCACGTCGCCGCGCTGCTGCGCTCCCTGCAAGACCCCTCATACGACATCGACGACCTGGACGGTGTGGATTTGGCCACTTGCTGGCAGAAGACAGATGGCCGCGCGGCGGGGCACGCCGTGGTCAACGACCGCTGGTTCAGCAAGGTCGCCTACGTGTCGCCGCGCGCCATTTCACCGGAGGCGCGGCCGGTGCAAACCCTGTCGGCGCTGGTGACCGGAGTGAGCCCCTCGGTGGTGCACACAGTCAGCTCGGTACACCGGTTGATCGATGCACGGAAGGCCCGCACGAGGGCAAGGACCGATTACACCTCCGATAAGGCCTCCCGTGATAAGGCCGCGCGTTCGGATCTCGTCACGGACGGCACCGAGGACGTCTTATTCAACGCCTCGAAGCAACGCCACATTGATTTGAAGATGGGCTCGCCTTACCACGGCGCACAGTTTGGGCTGTATATCACCATTAGCGCCGACAACCTGGAGGATTTGGAGGAAGCAACCGAAACGATGGACATCACCGCAAATGATGCGGGGATCAGTCATTTGTCCTGGCTGGACGAGCGCCACGACGTGGGCCTGATTACCGGCCTGCCCCTAGTGAGAGGAATCCGCGAGAAATGAGTGTGCTGACACCGCCGGAGACGAAATCGGAACTAAACAATAAGAAGAGCAAAAGGAAAGCCCGCCGCGTCGAGGCGAAAGCCGCTGCGACAGCGGCGGCCCGTCACCGGCCGCCGGAAGAGCCGCCAGCACGGTGGCACGGCGGCAAGCGGTCGGGTTGGGCCGATAAAGTCGGCTTCTACGAGCCGGCGGCTGTGGGGACGGATTCGACCACGCGCCAGTGTGAGGCGACAAATCTAGCAGTTGCGGCGTCCCCGACGTCGTACAAGGGTCTGTTGTTTGGTATCGATGCTTCCAGCGGGTGGATGATCGCGCACGACCCGTTCACCGCCTACGAAAACGGGTGGATTGAATCACCCAACGTGTGTTTCATCGGCGATTTGGGCAAAGGTAAGTCTTCGGGCATGAAGACCTGGGGTGTGTTGCGGGCTCTCGTGCTGGGACGCCGGGTGGTGGTGCTGGACAAGAAGGCTCAGGGCCAGCCGCCCGTAGGTGAGTACACGAAGCTGGCGAAGGCGCTGGGCGTTGAACCGATCCGGTTGTCGCAGGATGGTTCAGGTTCGCGTATTAACATTCTCGATCCGAGGATCGCGTCGCGGAACACTGAGAGCGGCGGGAGCGCGGAGACGTCGAAGACGCCGGCCGGGCAGTTGCAGTTGCTACGTGCGGTGCTGGCTGAAGCCTTGGGCCGGAATGTGAGCCCGAAGGAGGGCAAGGCGCTGCGGGTGGCTCACCACTCGGCCCTGGAACATGCCCGTGGCGAGGACCGCGAGCCGGTCATTGGTGACATCAAGGATTTCCTGTTCACGCCACGCCCAGAAGCCGCTGAGCTGGCGAAAGTACCGCTGGAGGCCTTGAGGGAATGGGGTTATGATCCGGCGTGTGAGCTGGAGCGGATGATTGATGATGACCTGGCCGGGATCATTGATGCACCCACTAGTGATGACATCCAGTTGACCGGTGGGCTGACCGTTTTCGATCTGTCCGCGCTACCCGAAGAGGGGCCGGCCATCAGCATTGTGATGATGGTGATAAATACTTGGTTGGCCAATACGCTGTATCGGCAGAGTGAGGGTGTGCCGACGCATCTGCTGGTCGAAGAAGCGTGGCACCTGGTCAAGGGCACCGTGGCGGAAGTGACACAGCGGAACACCAAACTCTCGCGTGGAACCGGGCTGGCCTCGATGTTCGCGTTCCATCATCCCAGCGACATACCGGCCGGGTCTCCGGCCATTTCGATGATCAAAGAATGCGACACCGTGTTTCTGTATGGGCAGAAGAAGACAGACAATGCGATCGAGACCGAACGGCTGCTCAACCTGCCGCCGGATACTCACAAGGTGTTGTCGAAGCTGACCCCGGGTGTGTGCGTGCTGAAGATCGGCTCCCGCGACCCGATCATGGTCACGCACATGCGCAGCTCCGTAGAGGTGGCGCTGACCGACACCAACGAGGCGATGAACAGCCGGGCCACTATCGGATTGGTGGGCTGAGCGGTGGCCACGGCACAAGAGACAAAACAGCCAATGAAGGCCGACAACATCTTCATCCTGGCAGGCATTGGCATCGTCGCAGCAGCGCTGGCGCTGTTCTTCGTGTTTCACCTGCTGGTGGCGGCAGCGTCGGCCATCTTTGGCCAGGGCGGCATCTCGCTGGTCGATTCAATCGCCGCCGTGAAGGCCTCTCCAATGAACCCAATGGCCGGCTACAGCGAGCAGGGGGGCCTGGGTCCGGGCTGGCTGGTGTACGGGCTTCTTGCCTTGCTGGTATGCGCGGCCGGGTACGGCTTGTACCGGGTGATGGTGTGGAAGGCCAGCCGGAAGAAACTCGATGGCATGCCCGCCTACAAGGAAGTCAAGGACACCCTCGGGCGGCCGGCGGCGGTTCGACAGGCCCGTAAGATTCTGGAGCTGCCGGCCGATGTCGACGAAAAAGATATTATTGTTCATTTGTGCCGGCTGGCCGGCAGAGACCTGTACATGCAGCATGAAGATTCCACGTGGTGCTACGCGCCTCAGCGTTCCGGTAAGACGCTCTTTATCGCTGTGGGGCAGTTGCTGGATGCGCCGGGGCCGGTGGTGGCCACCAGCACCAAAAACGACTTGCTGATGCACACCGCCGTGGGCAGGCAGCGTGCCGGTGATGTGCATGTGTTCGACTTACAGAACATTTCCGGGTGGCCGGACACAGTGCGCTGGAATCCGCTCGACGGGTGTGAAGACCCTGAAGAGGCACTCAAGCGCGGCAAAGCATGGGCGGGCGCTCAGCCGATGGGCAACGTCAAGGGTGGGGACTGGTTCAACGCCAAAGCCGGGGCGGTCCTCGGCCGGTACATGCACGCGGCCGCGCTGGCGGGTCTGTCGATGCGTGAAGTCAACGCCTGGTCCATGGACTTGTCGAACACCGAGCCCATCGGCCTGCTGCGTCAGTACAAGGCTACGCCCGGTTTTGTGGAGCGGCTGGAATCGCTGGTGGCGTCGCGGGCCGGTGAAACGGTGGATTCCATTCAAGAGACCATCGCCGGGCTGCTCGAACCGCTCTCATCGCCACGCGCGCTGGAAATGCTGTGCCCGCCAAAGGGCGAAAGCTTCGACGTCAACGATTTTTTGGCCGGCCGCAACACGCTTTATCTGCTCTCGGACAGGGACGGGGAGATGGTGGCCCCGCTATTGTCCATGTTCGCTGACCACATCGTGCGCACCGGCCAGAAAGAAGCACAGAAGCGCGTCGGCGGCCGACTGTGGCCGGTGCTCACGATGATTCTGGATGAGGCGGTGAACACGGCCGCGTTCCCGTCCATGGCTTCAGTGCTGTCCGACTCCGGCGGCCGTGGCATCCGCGTGATTGGATTCAGCCAGACTTTCGCACAGGTCCGCGAACGCTGGGGCAGGGACGGCGCCGAGGCGATCAAAGGTGCGTGCACGGTGAAGATGTACCTGCCCGGACTTGAGGACCTGGACGAACTGGAGAAAATCGCCAAATCCATGGGGCCACAGCAGCACCGCCGGCAATCGACCACCAGCGGCCCGTCCGGCGGCTCCATCACGTGGAGCAATGATGAGAAGCAACGGATGCGCGCCGAACAGATACAGCAAATGGACGTCGGACAGGCAATGATCGCCTACCGCAATCTGCGCCCCGCCCGCGTGCAACTGACGCCGTTCTGGGAACGGGCCGACGCCGTGGCTATCAGGGACGACAAGCGCGCCGCAGAGAAGATCACGGGGAGGACCACATGAGCATCTTCAACACCGAGCCCAATAGCCAGGCAGGAGGCGATACAGAGACGTTGCCGGACGGCAACAGTGCCGATGGTGAGATCACCGAAGAGGCGGCCGCTGACCGGCCGGAGGAGCTCAAGCAGCTACGCCGGGACATGGACGAGCTGGCTAATCTCGTCGGGGAGATGGTGGCCAAAGGGCAGGACAGTGATGGCGAAGCGGACCCGTGGTGCTGGCGCTACCTAGACGAGCCGGCAGGCGGCAAGATGTGGGTCGAATTGCGCGCCTGGGTGGATTGGTACAACGGCCGATACGGGGTGACCGAGAAGTCCCGAATCCCCGGCTGCTGGTTCCGGCATCCGGCGGTGGTGGAGGAACTGACGGCGCTGTGGGTCGCTTGGCGCTACGCTTACTTTGGTCAGGGCGAGCCCAATGATTCGCCGGCCTACTGGCATGAGCGGCTGCTGTGGCCCACCCTTGACCGGATAACCTCGCAACCGTGGGGACTGGGGAAGTGCCGCGCCGGGCACACCGACCCGGTAAACATTCCGTTGGGGCCATCCACAGACGACGACTTCAACGAGTACACCGGAGCCGGGACAGCTCCTGTCGCCGAACAAACAGGAGCACCAATACAGTGACCTTCCATCGCCCGAGTCAGTTTCGACCTTCTGACGCGAGATCGCTGCTGCCTGTGATGCCTCCGAACGCAACAGTCTCGGGGTATGAGGAGGATCCGCGCGAAAATTCACGATAAGGCGAACTGACTGTCCGGAATGGCGGTTAGTAGCGGGCCTCGTTGACGGCTCCGCTGCTCCAGTCATCGATTCCCCGTGCGGATTGACTTGGAGCCGCCTGACGCTGCGACTAGTGTGAGCACACTGGCTGCCTTCAGATGCGTCCGGACGACAAACTATCAGGGGTTGTTGCGGGCTGCGTACCCGCCCTGCGGCAATTTCGGCATATGCAACGAAGCACGGTGGGCACCGGAATCGGCACATACTGCGCGGTTTCCTTGGGTGCAACGGGTGCGCTCGAAGACGTCGAGGTCGTGAATCGGATAGAGGATGCTCAATTATTATGGAGAATTGGCAGTTAATCGTCGAGATACTAACTGCGGTCGGCACGATGGCAGCAGCCGGGTTTGCTGGTTGGGCGGCGTACACGTCCCGGAACGCCGCAAAGGCAAGTGCTGAAATGGTGGCTTTGGAGCGGGACCGTGACGTTGGTAACCGCGAGGAGGAGAGGCTGCACCAGGCTCGACTCGTCACCGTCGATTGCGGCACAGCTCCGGTGGCTGATGCCGCTGGCTATCCGATTGGCGTCGATCTGATGCTGCGTGTGACAAATGCTGGACGTGAGCCAATCCACAAAGTTCGCCTCAAGGCGACAGCTGGCACTGCCACATGGGGCCCCAGATCGTCGGCAATCCATCCCCAGGCGCGACCAACACACTAACCGCTCGTGTCTACGTGACAGGCGACCTCAGCAACACTGATGGCTCAGTCCGGTTCGTGGATGTCAAGCAGCGCGCTTGGATTCGCACTGCTCGGGGGACCCTAGTCGAGGACGATGAAGTTGGGCTTGCCCGCTGGATAGATGATGGTAGAGACGCAGCGGCTCGAATAGGGCAATTATCCCCTGCCGAGCAAGGATGGATTCCCGAACAACCTTTGATCCCAGTGATCAATTCCTTTCGCGAGGCGTTCGATCTGGACCAGGAAAATGCCGAGAATTAAAGATGCCCCCCCCTGAATAGCTCGCGGCTATGGCATCGTGCCGCAATTTTCTCGAGAACAGGCCCCTTCATATCTTGCGAATTCCCCTTGATACGTCTTGATCCGTCGGATTGCTGATGCTCTGACCTGAACTGCCTCCGCCCTTGGGGGCCGCTACGATCCGACCACTTCATTATGGACAAGAGCCAGCAGGCAACTGTCGATGTCAAACTGGAACAGTATGCGAAGAGCTCCCAATTTGGGCGCAAGCTAAGAATGCTCGAATCGTCTCGCATGGGGATGGGGCTTATTGAGGCATATCAAGATTTCGTTCCAGAGCCGCGTTCATAGCTTTCAACCGTTGTTCGTGGCTGGGGTGGGTGCTCCATGGACGCTCAAGAAACCGCTGGAGCCGGGTTCTTGATGGACGCCGTTCGTCGAAGAAAGCGAACTGTTCTCGCGCTCCCTCGGTGCTGTCCAGGTGCCGCGCGGCGAACGCGTCGGCTCCGTGTTCAATCTGCCGCGAGCAATACATTGCCCCGGCCATAGGGAACAGGCAGAGAACAATACCGGCGAACACCCAGCCACCCGACACTGGAGCCTCTTGCTGGAGTACTAGCAGGTTCACCACTGACCACACGTATGCCGCGAGGGGGAAAAGCAATCCAATGACGACAGCGAAGAACAACAGCAACCGGCGGCGATACCAAGGTGAATCCTGCGTGGCCACGTGGCCAAGTTCGTGTGTCATCAACCAGCGCAGACCCGCGTCGCTCGCTTCCAACGCCACAGCGACAGGCAACTTGAGGAGGACCTGCTGTGGATTGCGGAAATTGATTTCTGCGGTGCTGTCCCCGCCTGGCTGAACCGATACGGATGTCACGATACACAATTGTGGAGTAGGCATGCCGGCGGCCGCTGCAACGGATTCAAGTATGGGTAATGCTCTGGCATAGGCTGCATCGCCCTCGGGGCCGGCGACCGGTTGGGGCTTACTCTTGGTCATAGCTGCGGGCCTCTGCGCCGTTGTTGCGGTTCGGTGCGCCCCTGCCGTCGTTGCTGAAGCTCACGCTTCCGCTGTTCTTCCGCCTGTTGGCGTTCGCGTCGCATTTGCTCGATCCGTTCGGCGGCCTGCGACCTTGGTGCGTTGGCCGCCCTTTCAGCTTCCAGCCGTTGGTGCCGCTCGGTGCTCTGTTCTGTCGGCTCATTGCCACCTGTGGAGAGCTTAGCGCTCTTGCGTATTGCGGTGGTTCGTGCGGTCAGTTCTTTTCCGATGTCGGCCAGGGCCAGTTCTGCCGGGATTGGGGCAGGCTCGGCGGGATCGACCTGATAGCGGGCTCGGAATGCTTCAATTTCGGCGGCGAGGCGCAACCAGTCGTTCTTCAGTCGTGGGTTGGCGGGTACGTCCCCAAGCTGTTGGGACCATTCCGGACGTTCGGCCCCGACGGCAGCACCGCGTTCTTGAAGTAGGCGGCCAAGTTCGCGACGGCGCTCGATCAGATGTTCGCGCCATGATGCGGGCACCAGTTCGTCCACTGCGGGCCGTGCCGGCGCTATCCATTCGGGCAATCCATCCGGTCGGACAGATTCGGTCAAGTCGTGACCGCTGGGCATGAGGTCGCGGTTGCGTTGCTCGGCGGTGATCCGTGCTTCCACGGTTTTTGCCTGGAACATGCGCTCTTTCATGCCTTTCAGCTCGTGTGTGGGACCGTTCTCGTCGGCGCTGGGATGCCGCCGGGGCAGGGTGACCGGTCCGCGTTCGATGGTTTCCCGTGCACGCTGTTGCGTGGGGAGGAGCTGACGTGTGTCGTTTTCGGCCTTGAGCTGGTTGATCAGCCAGTGCGTCTTACGGTCCTTATCGGCCTGCCGGCCGTCCTCTGGGCTTTCGTCTGTTTGTCGGGTTTTGCGCAGTTGTTCGCGGGCGTTTGTCAGCCGGCGGCTGAGGTCGTCGTCGGAGAGTCGGCCGAAGCGGCGCTCATGCCACGGCGGTGCCGGTGGTGCTGTTTCCTGGGCTGGTTGTTGTGCGAGTTCGGCGGCCGCGGACTCTTTGCGTGCGGTGGCGGTGGCCAGCAATGAATCGAGTTGGGCGTCGGTGAGGTTTTCCAGCGGCCGGGCCTTGCCGTTGGCCGTCATTCGGTCGGCCAATTCGCGGCCGCGTTCAATCCGGCTCTCGATACGGGCTGACAGTACTGCTCCCACGTCATCGGCCCCGGCGTAGTTACGTTCGCGGTGGGAGGCGGCGAGCAACCTTGATGGGTCCCAGCCGGTTTCTTCTCCGTGCCGGATGGCGGCCGCGACGGCTCCCCATGCCGGCGAGGCGATGAACTGCTCAGCCTGATCCGCAAGAGTGGTCCGCGCTACGGCCGCGACTCGCAGCTCGTCGGCGCGGGTGGCCGCGTCTTGGTACTGCGCCATTAGGGCGGCGAGGCTGTCCACGCGGGCTGATTCCATCTCGGCAGCGTCGTGAGCCGAGAGCATCGAGGTATTGTTGCCCGCGATGGTGCTTAGCACGTCAGTGACGTCCTGGCCGTGTTCGGTGGCGACGAACATGTGGTTTTCTTCGCGGCCTCGGGTCAGTCCCACGTAGGCGTTTTCCCTGGTGGTGCTGGCGTCGGCCATGATCAGGGAGACGTCGGCGGTCTGTCCCTGGGCGCGGTGGACGGTCGAGGCGTAGCCGATTTCCACGTGCTGTTTTACGTAGTCGGCCGGCAGCCGGATGGTGCCGCCGTGGGTGAGGCTTTCCACGGACAGGGAGCCGTTGGAGTGGACGTCGGTGACCATCCAGCGGTCGTTGTTTTTCACCTGGTCGCGGCCGCCGTTGAGTTTCAGCCGGCTTTCCGGTCGGCGGGAGACGACGATATCGCCGTTGTAGGCGTCCAGCCCGTCACGAAGGCGCACGGTGGTTTTCCCGCCGGTCTCCCCTGTGCCCAACCGGTGCGCTTGCGCGCGCGCATTCAGCTCCGCGACGGAGGCGTTCTGGTGGGCGATCATCACGGTTTCTTTGCCCGCGTTGGCTGATTCCTGCCAGTGCCCGTACAGGTTGTCGATCATCTGCTCGGTGCTGCCGCCGGTTATCCTGCCGTTGTCCAGGTAGTAGCCGAAGGGGTCGGCCTCTCCCGGTGCGGGTGTCCTCAGCGCCAGTGAGGCGGCTGCTTCCTTGGGGTCTTGGAACCGGTGGACGTCTTCGAGCTGGACGGAACCGACTTCGCTTTCCAACCGTCGCAGTGCTCCTCCGGCTTCGACAGCGGAGAGCTGTTTGTCATCTCCAATCAACCGGACGGCTGCACCGTAGTTTTCGGCGATGTCGAGCACGCGGGCCAGGCTCTTCGTGCCGGCCATGCCCGCTTCGTCGACCACGATCACATCTCCCGGTCCTACAGCGAATTCCTGGTTCCGGGGCGGTCCCTGTTCGTGGCGTTTGAGGAACAGCGCCATGGTGTGTGCCTCTGTTCCGAGTTCGCGTCCCAGAACGTCGGCCGCTCCCCCTGATGTGGCTAGGGCGACGACGCGTCCGCCGGCATTTTCCACGGTCCTTGCGGTCATTTTCAGTGCCGTGGTTTTGCCCGCTCCGGCCGGGCCGGTCCCCACCAGCAGCAGCTTGTCGCTGGTGGCGAACTGCAATGCCAAATTGCGCTGCCCGGCATCGAGCGGCCCGTCATGGGCTAGCGCGACGGCCTCGAAGTTAGCTCCGGTGGCGGCCGGGATGACCGGTGTACGGCCGGCCGCGATAAGCCGGTCTTCGGCCCTCAACAGGGCTTCCGATGTGTACAGGGACCGGCCTTTGTGTTCGTAGATGCTGCTCCCGTCGCGGCGTGTCAGCGGCTGGAACGCGCCATGCACGGAGGCCGGTGTCAGTGCAATGGATTCGTCGACAATGGCGGCGCGGGTGATTCGTTGCACCACTTCATCGGGCACGATGTGGCCGGGCCGGTGGTTCTGGACCCAGCGTCGTGCTTCTGCCTCCAGCATGTGCGCACCCCATGCCGCGTGGTGGGTGGAGACTTCCTCCACGACCGCTTTGGCAGCCGACTGGATATCAACACTGCGTTCTGCCTCCGGGTTTTTGAGCTCGGCCTTTCGGCGTTGCAGTGCGATCTTCTGCGCGTTCGTTAGCAAGGATCTCACCGTGTGCCGGGGTGCGGTTCTCAGTGCTTCTTTCTTCCACTCTGTGCGCAGTTCGGCCAGTGACCGGGCTTTCTTTTTCGCCTCCCTGGTGGCCAGATTCGCTTGCTGGGCCAGTGCGATGCGGGCCTTGGCGGGCGGGGTCCGGCCGTGGTCCTGCTCGTAGGTTTTGCTCAGTTCCTTCATCACCTGGCGCATGGACACCGAGCGTTTGGAGAAGTTCTCCGTCAGTGTGGGATCGATGCCGGCGATTTCCATGACCGGGCGCTTTCCGTCTCTGACCTGCCGTGCGGTGGTGGTCACGCCCAAGGCTCGCTGCACGTTGTTCATTACGGCCATGTTGTAGGCCTCGGAGGCGGCCACTCCCTGCCGGTGCAGCAGGGCGCTGTCGATGGACAGCCACTTGCCCGATGCCAGTTGCACCTTGTTGGCCACCACCAGGTGATCGTGCAGTTGCGGGTCGCCATCGCGGGAGTCATAGTGGCGGAACCGGGCGGCAATGATTCCGCCTTTGACGTCCTCCTGGGCTACGCCGTTGGTTCCGGTGCGGGTGGCGATCGCTTCGCGTTCCAAGTATTTGATGGTCGAGGTGATGGCTTCCTCGTGGGCCTTCTCGATGGCCTCGCGGGTGTGTTCGTCTCCCAGGGCCCACAGCACCGACACGCTTTTGGCGGGTGAGAAAACCAAGTCGAATCCGGCGACCGGGTTTTGTTGCGGGCGGGTCTGTGCGGTGATGAATTTGCCGAGTTCTTCGGTGTGCTGTGGTGGCCGTCCCTTGGCGATGCGGAAGGCTATTGCTCCCTGCTTGGCCCGAATCCGGCGGCGCTCCGCCTCGGTCGGCTGCCGGTGGTTGAGGCGTTCAAAGTCGCCTTCGGCCTCCCGGAATGTGGCCAGCAGGGTGCGGTCTTTGGCCTTGTACTGGTAATAGGCCCGGCCCAGCTTGGTGGCGTCGGAGATTTCCTTCTTGGTCGCTCCCCTGGTGACCAGTTCGGCGGTGATCCGCTCATTGTCCGGGTGCCGTCCTTCCCCGAACAAGTGCCGCATTTGCTCTTCGGTGACTTCCCCGGACAGGCCCAAATTGGTGATACCGGCACCGGCCCACAAGCCCGGCGGCATCCCATGGACCGTATAGTAATCACCCAGCTCGCGGCCCGGCTGGCGCAGCTCGTCGGCGCTGGCCACCTCGCGGGTGTAGTACGCATAACCATCCCCCGCGCTGAGCACGTGGACGGTCATCACGGCGCTCACTCTACCTCGTTTATTCGAAATGCCAGAGGTGTGACGAAACTGCTCGTTTTTGACTGATGCGAACTAGTGAGTATCAACGCAAAAATCGCAGCTGGTTCAGTCCATCGAAACTTCGATGCGGCTGTACACATGAGACCGCGCATTGTGGACAAACACGCTTTTCGTTTTCCATGATCGCGGTCGATTGTGGGCAGGCGAAGCAGTGCGGGCCGTGCACGTGTGGTCAGGTCAGAGACCGGAGGGCAAAATCTCTGAGCTGTCCAACGGGTGTGCGGGCTGCACAGAGCAGCCGGCGGCTACAGGCCGCTCCGATGCTGCAAAGCAGTGTTCTCGGCAAAACCTTCCGTCTCCGGGCGAAGGTCGGCCGCTCGTCAGAGCGGCCGTAACCGTTAGGTTTTGTGTGAGGATGGAAGGGCAGAAATCAACACAACGAAGGGAGCCGCCGAACCATGGCACAGCAGACGAAAGCCAGCCGCCAGGCAGCCGCGCGGAAGCGTGCCTATGAATTGGCCGAAGACCGGCGCAAGCGCGAAGACCAGCTCTTGGAACACGCCGAAAGCTACTTCATGGCCCAAGGAGAAATCGAGGATATACAAGCGGCACTCGATCAGAAGATTGCCGAACTTCGCGCCAAAGCGGACAGGGACACGGCCGCCGTGCGCACACGCGCCGATGAACAAATAGTGAAGATGCTGTCCACCGGGGAGCCGCGCTCCGGGGTGGCCGAGCGGCTCGGCCTCAGTGTTTCGACCGTGCGCAAAACCGAGAAAGCCACCACGCCGGACAACGACGTAAAACCTGCCCGGTCGGCGGCCGAACCTGGAAGCGATGGTTCCGGTGAAGCGGGCGGGGAAACGCCCAACGATGCAGCGGATAGTGAGCAGGCGGCTTAGAACAAGGTTGGTTCGTCCGGGTCGTATCCGTTGAGCATCGGCCTGATGATTTCCTCGACCCAGCCATGCTCGCGCAAGGCAGCACGCAGCTCCCTGGATTGAGCGGCCACCTGTTGGCGTCCGACACCGCGCCAGTGGAACGACGCGCCGTTCGCGTGGCGTCCTTTCAGGCTCCGGTCCCACATGTTCTGTGCCTGGGTCGCCGATACCAAATGTGAATCCAAACTGGCGGTGGCGTGTACGCAGATCGGCACATCGCAGTTGTGCATCAACACCACATCAGCAGTCAGGGTAAGGCCGGTGTCCTGCTCCATGGCGAAGCGTTGCGGGCGTAACGCCTGCTGCTTACTCTCGCGGGAAACCCAGAACCGACCGTAACCGTCGTCTGCTATCGCGCCGGTCCATAGCCAGCAGTCATTCGGACGTGGGCCCTGGATGACTTTGGCCCAGAACCGTTGCGCTTCAGTCTTCATCCGAATACCTCTTCAACGCCCGCGCGACCGACGAGCTGCCCACACCAAACGTCTTGGCTATGGTGGCGATGCTCTTACCTTCACGCTTCAACCGAACGGCGGCGTCAATGCGCTCGGGAGTCATCACGGTGGGCCGTCCGCCGATCCTGCCCTGGGAGGCGGCGTGTGCGAGACCGCTCCTGGTGTTCTCACGGATGGTATCAACGCGCAGTTGGGCGAAGACGGCCACGATTCCAAACAGTGCACGCCCCATAGGGGTGGTCGTATCGATGTCGGGTTCGGTCAGGGACTTGATGTTGATACCGCGCTCGTGCAGGTTGCTAATGGTTTGGATGGCGATCACTTCAGTGCCGGCGATACGGGACAATTCGCGGATCACCAAGGTGTCGCCCTCGCGCAAAAAATCGAGGCAGGCCTGCCACTGCGGCCGTTCGGTGACCCGGCTCGATTCACCGTGGTCGACGAACACCTTGATGGCTCCGGCCTGCATCAGTTCTGCTTCCTGGGCTGCCGGGTTTTGCTCGCGTGCGGAGGTTCTTGAGTAACCGACGTAGCTCATAGCTGCGGGCCTCCCCTGCCCTGCTGTAGCCCCGGTGGCTCGCGCCGGCGTTCTGTACGGCGCTGCTCCCGTTGGGCCTCGGCTTCCGCGCGGCGCTGCCGGGTCAGCTCGATCACTTTCTGTGCCGACGATGGTTCCGCCGTAGGTGGTTCCTCGCGTGGCTGGGCCATCGCATGGAAAACGGGAACGATACGGCCCGGCCGTGGATCATAAGTACCCTCAGCCGGGCGCACCTGCAACGAGGCCAGCCGCCAGGCAGACTCCGTCATCCCGGACAATTTCGGAGTGTAATCAATCCGCCACGGACTCATTTCTGCCACCTGCTGCATAAACAGCTTGGTCGCCCGTCCGTTGCCTTCACGAAATGGATGCGCCTGATTGGCGAAGGAAAACGTCTCGGCGGCCGCCTGGGCGAATCCATCCCGGTCCAAACTCTGCCACGAAAACGAACGGATGGACTCGGCAGCCTCCGACATGTACAGGTCGATAGCATCCGGATGGGCAAAGGCAGTCGGACCCTTTTTCATCCCGACTGTGCGGTACTCCCCCGCCCATTCATAGACGTTCTTAAACAGCTCGTAATGGAGTGTCCGTAAATGCCCGGCGTCATAGGTGCGGGCAATGTCGATCCGGCCGCGTTCGATGTCGAACTGCTGCGCGGCGGTCTCAGCGTACTCTTTGCGGGCCAGCTCGTCCGCGTCGTGTTCGCCGTAGAGGTTGCGCAGCACCTTGCCGTCCGGTTCCCAGAAGTAGGAGTCCCACGAGTCGTACTGTGCCATCAGCCGGCGGTGCGGTGTGCTTTGTCGCGTGCTGCCGCCATATCGACCCGCCGGCTGTATTCGGCCCGGTCGATGGCACCGCGTGCATAGTCGGTCAGGTTCTCGACATCCTCACGGTTTGGTTTCCAGCCTTCATGCCAATTCGACGCCAGGGCGTTGAGTACGTGCCGGCGGTCATCAGGTGTCAGCTCGTCGAACAGCTCGGGCCAGCGGGCCTCGACGTTGAACTCGGCGGCCATTGGTGGCCCTCCCCTCTCGTGGTTTCGCTTCATCCTACTCGGCATACCGAAAACGGTCTGTGCACGGTTTCGGTGAGTTAAGGTTTCGGGTCTTGGTTTCGGTGCAAAATTTTGCGGCGTGTTGCTGCCCTGGCGGAGCCGCCGGCTGCCGTGCCGGATGCGGCCGTTTTGGACACGCGAACCTGTGAGACGACTTTTCATGACAAAACCGATTGGCGTGGTCCGCGCGAGTGGAAATGAACCGCCGGAGAAGAATTTTCTTTCTTGAAAGCAGTAGCTTTCCGAGACGTGAAGCGCGAGCCGCACCGCGTCCCTGTCCCGGAATACTCACCGGACGGGGTAAACGGGACAACCACCTCGATACCGACCCAAGAACAGCAATTGACGTGCGCCTTCACCGATAGCGGTTCGGCATACGGGACGGCCAGCCAGCGTGGGAAATCCGGTATAGCACTCCCGCCTTCATAATGTATTGCCAGACTTTGGCCTCTTTCGAGGGCGGCACCTTAACAGGGGTACATTCGATCCGTTTACATTAACAACCAGAGGGAACCAAGGTATGTTAGAAATTTCAAGCGTCTACGAGGAGCGAGATCAGGTCCGCGACACTCCATTGTGGACTATTGATCCGGAAGACGACAGAAAATACACACGTGAGCCATTCGGCACACCAGGTGATCAATGGGCCACCGTATTCGAGGTTGAGCTGACCTATTACAACGGGTTTGTTGGATCCATATTTCGCGCCTTTGGCCGACCGAAGCGTGACCCCACTCGTGAACCCTTCGGCGAATTTCTCCAGTTACGGGTATGCTCGCCCACTTTTGTGGACGAAGACCCACGGTTCCTTCTCAGCGATGGTCAACATCGAGCGCTGATCCAGGATAAGTTCTCAAGACCGGCCGTGGAAAGGTACTGCCGAGACCGGTTGATGAAGACACTGCATCTGCGAGGAAACAAGCTGATTGCCGCATGGGCGAAAGACTTCTACATCTTCGACCCGGACACCGATTGAGCCCTCCCAGTCCAGGGACTGTCCTAGATGCGCTCCTCGGTAAACCCGGGCCGAGCGGGCGATTCCCGAAGTGCATTAGTGCTCTTCCACTATGAATTCGCCTTTGACTGTGTGGAGAAGATGCCAGCTGTGATCACTCGCGGTCCATGCGTTTCCTCGGGTCGGCGCCGCCGTTGCCCACTCCACTGCTCTTTGTAGCCAGAGATCCAACATGGCATGTCGAATCTGTTGTCGCAGTCTGGCGGGGACCGCGTGGTGCATTATCCGCAGCGGAACCGGAGTTGCTTCAGCAACACCGAAGTAATTGGCTTGAGCGTCGGAGAACCAATCCACCGTCAACAAGAATTTCGAGTCTCTCTCACGTGGGCGGAGCCAGATGAGGGACAGACTATTTATCCGCAGTTCAGAGTGGGACAGGGCGGTCCGGAAGTCTTCTTGTCCCAAGGGATAAGACCACCCTTGGGGCAGCTTGTCCCGGCGATAGTTCATCCACTGTTCTGCAGGGTTCATCATCGAATCTTATGGCAGCAGGCGGAAAGATTTTCGTTTGCCTTTCAACCGGACAAGTCGGCCGGTTCACGATCCGGTTGCGGACGCGCTGAGTGGATGCGTCCAGCTTTAGGCAAACGCCTTCGTCAGGTCGACGAGTGATTGGATGTATACGTCGGAAAGTTGGACCTCCGGGCGTTGGGCATGAATGTATCCCCACGGGCCACGACGGATGAAGGCGGTCCGCATGCCGGCCTCGCGAGCGGGCAAGACGTCGTTGTCGAGACGATCTCCGACGTACAGAATCTCACCTGCATCAAGATGTGCGGCATCGATGGTCCGGGAGAAGAACTCTGCTGAGGGCTTCGCTACACCCCAGTCAGTGGATGAAGCGATGAAATCTGCATCGAAACCGGCCTCGCGCAGCTGCGCGTCTACGCCGGCTGGCTGATTTCCTGCTATCCCGACCGAGAGGCCGACGTCCTTGGCGGCCCGCAAACAATCGAGAGCATCGGGATAGAGATCGATTCGCTCGATTAGAGGAGGCTCGACTGGGCGTTCGACTCCCAACAGCTCCCAGACACGACGGTGATCCTCGTCTCGAGCGATGAGCGCCCCAAGGAGGCCCATCAAGGTAAACGGTGTGACTCCCGCACGCTCCGCTTGACTTGTCCAGGCTCGGGATTCGTCGACCAAGGTCTCCCCAACGTCGAACACCACTCCGCGGATTCCAGCAGGGATTCTGATGTCTAGCATGGTGCGATCCTCCCACTACTAAGGATTCACCGTTATGCGAGCGTTCGCGGAGGGATCCCCGGCCGGGACGCGGTCTAAGGAAATATCGGCTTCCAGCCGGAGTGTCACGCCGTCGCATCTGCGGACCAAAGTTCTTCTTGCAAGCTGTGGTGCTTTGTTGAGCGCTGCTGGTATGTTTAGAGCGTGAGTTGGCAGCAGCGATTTCTTACCCCCCGGCCGGGAGACGGCCGCGGGGTCCTTCACGTGCGTCTATAAATCGCCGGATCTCCGTAGGCACGGCCGGGGGAAGCAATTCCATCCTTTATCGGCGCGCCTTACTCAGGAGATCCCCAATGCAAACTTCTCAATACCTCACGCCCGAACAGATTCAGCGCGCTCTCACCCTGCGGGATCTGACCGACCCTTCGCAGGGCGAACACGCAATCCAGCAACTCCTATCTTCAGTAGTTTCTGTACTGGCGACTCGATGGCAATGCTCTGTCCGATATGTGCGGAACCCACCGGTCGTGGCAGTCAAGGACAATTACGACCGGCTCGGCTACGACCCCGCCGACATCACCCGTGACCGCCGTTATACCCGCTACCTCAGTCCGACGACGATGCTGCGCAGCCACACAAGCGCAGAGATCCCCGTCGCTCTGGAGTCGTACATCCAGAGCGCCAGTGTGGACGAGCTGCTGGTGGTACCCGGGCTGGTCTACCGCCGGGATGTCGTTGACCGCAGTCATGTTGGCGAACCGCATCAGGTCGACCTCTGGCGCATTCGAGACACACCGGATGCAAGTGATGATGACATGCTCGACATGATCGACCGTCTTGTCGAGACTGTCCTTCCCGGAGCCCAGTGGCAGGTCACCGACGCTGTTCATCCATACACCGTCGGCGGCCGCCAGATTGACGTGTGGCTGGAAGGCGAATGGCTTGAACTGGCCGAATGCGGGCGAATCCATCCCGGTGTTCTCCGCGCCTCAGGCCTCGACCCCGAACGCTGGTCCGGTCTGGCGCTCGGGATGGGACTGGAACGGGCGCTGATGCTGCGCAAGTCCATTCCCGATATCCGCTACCTGCGTGCCGTTGACCCCCGCATCGCCACTCAATTGCACAACCTGGATCCTTGGCAGTATGTCTCTCCGCTGCCGCATGCACGTCGCGACATTTCTGTCGTTGTCGATGACACGGAAGACGAGGAAACTCTTGGTGACGTTATACGGTCAGCACTTGGCGTCGACGCCGAAGTGATTGAATCCGTCGAGATGCTCACTCGAACCTCATATGAGGAGCTACCCGAGACGGCACGTGATCGGCTTGGCCTTTGCCCGGGCCAAAGCAACATGCTGCTGCGGATCATCCTGCGACCAATCGATCAGACTTTGACCTCTCATCGAGCGAACGGCATCCGCAACGCCATCTATAGCGCAGTCCACCGGGGACCAGTCATGGAACTTATCTGATGACTATGCCGGCGGTGGATCTCCATGAGGTTCACCGCCGGCTGCATGCTGGGCGACGCAGACGAGACCCATGAGCGCAACGGAGATTTAGAACAGCATTCCCCGACTGACTGGCTTAGCACACGTCCTGCATACGGATCGGCATGCGGCGACGTCGGACATGCTGGTCCCCTTGAGGCTATGGCCACAATGGATGGCGCGTGGAATATTGTCGCTATGACGAATGAGCCTGGCCGCGTCCGCCGTTTCACTGACTATGTCGGAATCACCACATCCAGAGAGACCCAGGCACGTCGTCCTCCAGGGTCAAAAAAGTGGTGGTTGTACTTGTTAGAGGTGGCGCTCCTTGGCTTCGTCGTCGCCATGATCGTTCAGATGTTGATATAGAGCCTCGACTGCGTCCGGACAAGGATCCTCAACCGTACTCCCGCTCAACTGCGTAGCTAGGCTCTATCGCTTGTTCTGGTTTTGCAAGCTCCAGATACCTTGGTACAGCGGCAACGGCATAATGATGACGAGTGGCAGCCATGACCCAATTTGTCGAGTATTGATGACGAGGTTGACTAGTGCGACCAGCAGCAAGATAACCGCCGTGATGACAGCGAACAGAGCGAAGGATCTCGACCACGGCCGCATTGATTTCATAGCTGTGATGCTAGACCATCGGCGGGTTGCATGAATGCGTCCGCTACGGGATCCTTGGCCGGACGTGTCGACGAAACGGGAGGTTCGCATCCTAGTGAGTGCCGTGATCTCGCTCGACAGATCGTTCGTAGCGGAGGAGCTCTGGCCAGGGTGGGAATGAACTGTGGGTGCGCTCTCCGGTTGGAAGCCAGCCGAGCTTCTCGTAGAAGCGCCGGCCCCGCCTGTTTCCGGTGAAAACCACAAGCCGCGCGTGCCGAATGCCACGGCTCCGCATCCGCCCCAACACCGCGTCGTGTGCCCTCCGGGCTATTCCGGTGCCCCAGTGCTCGATAGCGATCCCGAAGTGCAAGAACTCCTCGCCCCGTGTCGCAGCAAAGCCCACGACTGCCTCGCCGAGCAGGACTACGGAGCAGTCAATGCCCGGTGTTGAGATTTCCCGTTGCCAATCATGGGCGACGTCGTCACGGGGAAATGGGTAGAGGTCCTGCGGAAATACGTCCGAGAGAACACGAATTGCGCCTAGCTCCTGGATGTCGACCACGCCCGGGACATCGGCAGCTGTCATCGCTCGCAGAGGGCTGAAGTTATCGGTCTGGGGCACACCCCAAACTCTACGATGGGCGCGACGCGTTGGTCGTCTGCTCATGGGAGTCGAACACAGCGCCACTGGGACCGCTCCCGTGCTCGAAATGCGAAGGAACGCATTCACTCGGCGGGGTTGGTCGCGGTCCAGATGGTCCAGTGATCTATCTCGTCGATGCTTTCCTCGCCGTTGAGCTTGCCGCCGATGTAGTCGATCAGGATTTGCAGTTCCTGGTCCGAGAGTTCATGCAGTATGGAACGGCCCGTTCTGGCACTCAAATCCAAGGCGAGTTCATTGATACCGCTGTAGGTGCGCCGGCGCTCTGGAATGGAGCGCGTTTTTACGTCGGTGAAGCCGGCTGCTCGAAGGGCGGTCTCTATCGTCTTGGCCTCGGGGCGACGTTGCGATTCGAAATCCACGAGCCGGGGATAGAGTTCGAAGAAGTATCCTCGCAAATGCTGGGAACTTCCGGGTTTACAAACGTCGGACATAGTGCGGTCCTGAATCATCAATGTTCCGCCCGGTACAAGAAGTCTTCGCGCTTCTCCGAAGCCTGGTCCGGTGTCTTGCAGGTGGTGCACCAGTGCCCGCTGAAATACAAGGTCAAAGCTTGCAGTTGGCAGCCCTGTATCGGCCGCATCTCCAACTGCAAAGTGCAGGTTCGGGTACTCATCGGCACGGGCTAGAGCGTCGTCAATCATTTGCTGAGATGAATCAATGCCCGTGACTAATTCCGCTCCCAGTTCAAGCCATGAGGTCGAGTAGATCCCGCCTCCGCAACCCACATCGGCGACTCGGAGTCCGCCCGGATCGATCAAGCCCATTACTGCTTCCTTCCAGGACTGATCGGCGGTTCTCAATGCATATGTATTGCGGTTCAGCGGACTTGTGAAATCAATAGGCATAAGAGCCCCTTCAGGTTCGATGACTGTCTGGCAGCAGCAATTGTGACGCTACTCGTCAACTATCTTGACGTCAAGATATAATGGCGGCATGGACCAGGAACCAACCAATTTCAATGACAGTGTCGATGATCTGGTCAACGGTTGGGGGCGGGCCATGGCGGGCATTGACCCTTCCCCCTTGCACGCCCTGAGTAGGATCAGCCGGATCGCGCAACGACTGGACGCGGCACGGCGTCAGTCCTTTGCTGCGTTCAATCTGCAAACCTGGGAATTCGATGTACTCTCCGCACTTCGCAGGGCCACGCCGCCACATGAACTCACCCCAGGAGAGCTGATTGATGAAACGCTAGTAACGTCAGGAACGATGACCAATCGAATCACCCGCATGACTGATCGCGGACTGGTTACTCGCCATGCCAGCGAACGAGACGGAAGGGTCGTGAACATTCGACTGACTGCCACCGGTCAAACAGCAGTCGAATCTGCGTTCATGAGCTTGCTCTCGCAGGAGCAGAACCTCCTTGAAGGACTCAGTGGACAAGACAAAGATGTGCTGGCCGAAATTCTTCGTCGGCTCCTGCGAAGGTTTGAAGAGCAATAAACCGGCAACGGGCGCATGCGTCCCGTAAGCCCAACCCTCAGCGCAACACCTTTCGCCACTCCCCTGCAAGACGAAAAACTGTGAATCGCAGCGGTAAATGGCGTGGTTCTGGCAGCGGTTAGTGGCCGATGAGGAGCGCCTCTCGGGCGGCGTCGACGATCTCGGGTGTGAGCGTGTCGAGTTTGTTAAGGACCTGGATACGTTCGATCTGCGTGAGGAGTCGGTCGACGAGGCGGAAGTTGCCGCCGGTGATGCGGACGATGGTCGCGATGGCGGTGGTGTGAGCGATCCCATCGTCCGTCGTGTTCTCGGCGGCGGGGAGCCGATGTGTCAGGACGGCGGTGAGCTCGTCGGGTGTTAGGGCCCGGTATTCGTGAGCGAAGCCGATACGGCTGTAGAGCTGGGGGTAGCGGGCGAGTCTCTTTTCGATGCCGGGCATGCCGATGAGAATGACGCCCATGTGGTGGCGGTCGAAATAGTCGCGGACTTGCTCGAGGCCGGTGGTTTTGAGGCGGTCGGCTTCGTCGATGATGAGCAGCTCGGTGCGGCCGCTGGAGCGGGAGTCCGTATGGACATAGGGGTCGACTGTGCCGTGCTCTGCGTAGTCGACGGCGTAAGAGATTTGCTGGCATGACTGCGGGAGTCCCTGGTCGATCTGCCGGACAGTCGCCGCTACGGTGGGTGTGAAGAACGCGGTACGGGCCTCGAGCACACGAGTCGGTACGGGGCCGAGGTTATCGGTGAAGATGGACTGCCATTGTTCCCAATCGTCGGCGCCGGCGTAGTGCCGGGCGGAGAGGGTTTTGCCGACACCGGGTGGTCCCCAGCAAAGCCCGATGTAGCGGTGTGCGCGGACTGTGTCGGCGAATTCAGTGAACCGACGATGCTCACGGGTGGCCTGGAAAGGGGGCCGGTCCGGTAGCGGCGGGGCGCTGGTGTTCACCTCTCCGAATGAGCCGGAGAGGAATCTGCGGCCGTCCTCTCCCTTGCCGAGGATGCTATGGGCGGGATCAATCGGCGGCATAGAGACGCAATCCATGTCGTGGCGGGGCTTCTTCGATGGCGATCGGTTCCGGGTCGGTCGGTTCATCAGGGACATAGCGGATGTCGGATGGCAGCGCGTCGGCGAGGCTGCGGCGTTGACGCAGCTGATGCTTGAGGTCTCGCCGGCGCCCGGACCGGGCGGCTTGTAGCTCTTCGAGCGAGACGGAACTCGCGGCAAGTTCCGGGGCGATTGCTCGGCAGAGATACTCATCGTTGAAGTAGATCCGGATCTCGCCGACGTCGCGCGGGTTGAACCGCACGGTGACATGCTCGCCGACGTATGCGGCAAGGACGGGCGAGATGTACCGGGTGGAGGCGAACTGGACGCCGTCGCGTTGTACCTTTCGCGTGGCAGCGGCAGTGAGCAACAGCAGATCCAGGTCATCGGGCCGGGCTGGACTGCGTGGGATGAATCCGGATGCTCCCCAACGGCCCGCGGGTGCTTCTCCGGTCTGGGAGTGCAGGCGCTGGTTGTAGTCGGTGACGATGAACCGTTCTAGGATTCCGTCGAGTTGTTCAAGGCTCAATGCCGGCGGTGAGACAGGTTTCCCGTTCGTTCCGTGTGGGATGTGCCCGGGCAAGTGCGGCAGAAGTTCGGTGGTGATGGTGCCGTAGAACCGCTCGATTTTCCCGCGGCCCTGCGGGACGCCGACCCTCGAATGGATGAGTTGGATGTGGGTGTCCAGGCATACCTGTTCCAGCCGGGCGGACGTGAAATCGGAGCCATGGTCGCTGTAGAGCACATCGGGCAGACCGCACACGTGCCAGGCGGGGTTTGTTTTGCGGTTCACAGCCTGATGCAATGCAAGCGCGGTCTGCTCGGAGGTGGGGGCGCCGATGAATACGGTGTAGCCGGCAACGGCACGTGAATAGTCGTCGAGCACCACAGTCAGCCATGGCCGTACCGGCGCACCGGCCTTGTCGAGGATTGCGATGTCCAACAGGGTGTGATCGGCCTGCCACTGCTCGTTCGGACGGGTTGTGGTCCGCCGGAAAACCAGTTCGAAATGGTCCCGGTAGGCGGTGTCACCATGTTGTGCAAGGGTTCGCAGGCCCGGGTCGATCGCTGCGATGATCGTGCGCACACTGGAATAGCTCGGCGCCGCGAGTCCACGGCCGCGGGCGATGTCGCCGACGCGTCGATGGATGAACGCTGTTGTTGGCTCCGGCCGCCGAAGCGCTAACCCCTCGATCGCTTCGACAAGCTCCGACGGAATGTGTCGCATGCCGCGGTCAGCCCGTCCAGATCTTTGCAGACTGACGGATGCCGGATCGACGCGATACTTCGCGGCCCACCGCGTGAGAGTCCGCAGCGGTACCCCTGATTCGGCGGCAATGCGCGTCCATGGGACACCGTCGTCGTGCTGGCGTAGTAGTGCGAGCTTGTCCTGGACACTGCGCTGCACCACGGTGACCTATGCCCTGACGTCTTCACCGAGATGACGGTAAATGGTGCCGCGCGAGACCCCGAACGTCTCTGCGATCTGCTGCACCGTGTACGACTTCTCGTCATACATCACCCGTGCCTGCCTCGCCTTCGTGGGCGTCATCTTGAATCGGCCCCCACCCTTACGGCCTCGAGCCCGGGCCGCAGCCAAACCGTCCTTCGTGCGTTCAACGATGAGATCGTGCTCGAATTCGGCGATCGCTGCGAGCATATGAAAGAACAACCGCCCACCAGGGGTCGTCGTATCGATACCCTGCGACAAAGCTTTCAAGCCGACGCCCTGCTGCTGCAACCGATCGACGACTTCCTTCAAATTCCGCACCGACCGGCCGAGCCGATCGAGCTTCGTCACGACGAGGGTGTCCCCTGCACGCAAATAGTCCAGCGCATCATCGAACGCCGGCCGCTTTGCAAGAACACCGGACGCGTGCTCAATAAAGACCTTCTCGCAGCCAGCAGCCTCAAGCGCATCGGTCTGACCGTCGAGATTCTGATCCCGGGTCGAGACGCGCGCATAACCAACTGAAGCCATGCATAAACTGTACCGCCAACGTAGGTCGCAATACATAGCTCTCGGACACGGCTCATAGGACACGACGCGCCGTTCTGTGCGCTCGGTGAGAAGAGTGTTACGTGGACGGTCGTCCGCGATACACCGCTAGAGCATGGAAGCTAGGTCTGATCCTTCGGAAGGATAAACGGCGGTGGTCGATTTCAGTTGCCGTGTTGTCAGGCCGTTTTTCATTGCGGCGCTGATGGTGTTTGCCAGTTCGGCGTAACCGCTGCCGAAGAGGTGGGCGCCGACGATGAGATCGGTGTCCTTATCGACCAGGATCTTTGTTGCTCCGGCGGTTTCACCTATCCGATAGTTCGAATACCACCCGTTGGTGTCGGTGTAGCGAACATCCACGCTCAAACCACTGTCATGGGCTTCGTGTTCAAGCAGGCCTACCCGGGCGAGCTCGGGGACGGTGAAGACAACCGTCGGGGTAGCGGCGTAGTCCGGTACTGTCGTGGCGGATTTGAGCATGTTGGAGGCGGCGACCTTTGCTTCGATGACTGCAACGGGAGTCAGCGGCAGTCCAGCGGTGTCCGCGGCGTCGCCCGCAGCGTAAACAGCGGAGTTTGTGGTGCTCTGCAGATGGCCGGCTACCTCGATGCCCTTCTCTGCGTATTTCACGTCACCGGCCTCGAGATCTAATCTGGCCAATTCCGAAACCCGCCCAGCCCCGTGAACGATGAGATCCGCTTGGAGTGAGGCCGGGGTACCAGCGGTATCGGTGTGGATGGTGTATCCGCTGCTGGTCTGGGTGATGCCGGTAACACTGGTGCGGCGTTGCACCTCGACCCCAGCCTCGGATCCGCGTTTGATCAGCAGCTCTACGAGGTCCGTATCGAAGGCTTTCAACGGGTTCGCTCCTCGATCAAGGATGACGGGCATGCTTCCTGCCCGGGCGGCGATATGAGCGAACTCGAAGGAAATGAAACCGCCTCCGACGAACACGATCCGGGGAGGAAGTGCTTCCAGGTTCAGGAAATCACTGCTGTCGATCAGATGCTCATGGCCGGGAAAATTGAGGGGCCGCGGAGAGGCCCCGGTAGCGATCAGAATCTTCGACGCCGCGTAGGAAGTGCCTGCGACGTCTAGCTGTGCAGGCCCGGTGAAGGTCGCCGTGCCATGAAGTGTTTCAACGCCGTGTGCCCGGAGATCTTCTTCCATATTCTGGGGAACAGGGTCCGTGAAGCCGTGTTTGTGCTGCATCAGATCCCCCCAGTTGATGCAGAGCCCACCGCTGTCGATGCCTTTGCCGCGCATGAGCCGTGCGGCGTCAACCACCTCAGCGCCGCGCCGTAAAATCTTTTTGGGATCGCAACCGCGTAGCGCGCATGTCCCGCCATAAGGAAGCGCGTCGACGATTCCAACCCGCCAACCCTTCGACGCGGTCTTCGTCGCGGCCGCAACACCGGCCATGCCCGCCCCGATCACCAGCAAGTCATAGGTATCAGTCATCAAGGGTGCCTCTTTCTTGGCCTAGGGGAAGCGTTGTTCGTCGCAGCAGTCGAACCGTGCGCTCCGTTCAGCGCAACCTTCAACGGAGGGCGTCCCTCAACTGGGTAAGGCTAGGTGCGCCCTTTGGTCCGGCCTCGGTCATGTACCGACGGCAGGCAAGACCCACCGGCGCGGACGCATCACCAAAAGCGTCGACGCCGTCAATGAGAATGGTCGGAGAACCGTGAAATCCCGCCTGCTCGGCCTCATCCACGGTGTCGATGAGCTGATACCCGAGGACGATGTTCGGCCGTTCCCCGGCAAGCAGCTGCAATCGCTCGGCGGCGATCATCCAGTTCGGGCAACCATCGAAGTACTGCACGGTGATGTTCATGCGTTCACACTAAACCTTGCAGCCAGGTACAAGGTCAAGGCGTAGAATCGGTGCATGCTCATTGGGGAAGTGTCCGCAGTTACCGGCGTGGATAGCCAGACCATCCGCTTCTACGAACGCGAAGGTCTACTACCCCCGCCTCATCGGGCACCGAACGGCTACCGGACATACAACACCACAGCTATTGACCGCCTGCGGTTCATTCGCGCCGCCCAGACGGCGGGCCTTGCCCTGGCTGACATTAGGCAGGTTCTCGGCCTTCGCGACGCCGGTCAGGCACCCTGCACTCACGTATCAGTCGTTCTCGGACAGAAACTCGCCGACGTTCGGGCACGACAACAGGAACTCACCAACCTGGCAAACGACCTCGAACGGCTCATCGAAACCAGCCGCACCCTGGACCCGGCTGAGTGCGGACCGACGGACATTTGCCACATCATCGCGAACCGCTGAGAGTAGAGGAACAAGCACCCTTCCGTATGCCTTGAGCTCCCTTCTAAACTGGCACATGACCTCGATCAACGGGACCAGCGACACCACCACAGCTTGTTCGTGCTGCGGCCGAGACCTACCGCTACAGAAGCTGCACGCGCTAGCCGACGGCGCAGCGCACATTTGCCGACGATGCGGACTGTGGGTGGCAATCCGTCGACGCTAAACCGGCCACTAAAGCTGAGATAACCACGCCAGTTACCGCTGCGATTCACACTGCGGACCATCCGGTGTCTCACTTAGCTGTATTGCATCCCATGGGTTACAAGACTGGCAATCGCCCGATTACTTCAGAGAGCTTAGGTTCATGCAGAGCCATTTCAAGGCCAAACACTCGAGTTTCGCTCGGGTCACACAATCCATCAGAGGTCGCGAAAACAGAACCAGGGTTAACTACATGGGTTCTGGCGCATTGGCTGAGGAGGGGTTCGAAGATCATTGCCGAGGGTCATAATCGGCCATTTGCGGTACCCTACATGAAGCCTGACAGAGTGCAACTGGTCCCGGATCCTTAGGAGTACAGCATGTCGAATCCGCTAGACCTCGGCTCGACCTCGCCCGCGCAGGTAGAGAGTCCGCTCGTGTTGGAGCCTCCGAAGCCTGCGGTTGAAATTGCGATTCATGAGCCGGAGAAGGTCGGCGGCATGATTTTGGTTGATGCCGATGCGCAACAGAAGCACGCTGAAACTGCCAGCACCTTTCTTGTTGACCTGCTGGCTACCCCGCTCCAAAGCCCAGAGTTCCAGACCAAGTTAGCGCAGTTAACCCGGCTAGGCGAAGGAACGATGCAGCAGGCAAGTGCCGCGTCCAACCGCATGTTGAAGAGGCCCGCAGCTGCTCTCGCAGCGACCGGCGCGGACCCTGCATCGCGTACCGGCAATACACTGGTGGAACTGCGACAGATCGTGACTGAGCTAAACCCCAAGCGCCATGACCTGACCGGCACGAAGCGGATCCTGAAGTTCCTGCCCGGGGGCAGCGCCATCCAGCGATACTTCATGAAGTACGAGTCCGCACAGCAGCAACTCGACGCCATCACCAAAGCACTCAAGGGAGGGCAGGACGAACTTCGGCAGGACAACGCCGCCATCCAGACCGAGCGCGACTCCCTCTGGGCAGCGATGGGCCAACTGGCGAACTATGCTGTGCTCGCAAGTCACCTTGGAGACGGGCTGGAGCAGCGGATCACAGACCTTCGAAACCAGGGCAAACCGGACGACGCTACAACCTTAGAGGCAGACGCTCTCTTCTACGTCCGCCAGCGCCATCAAGATTTGATGACACAGATGGCGGTCTCCATCCAAGGCTATCTAGCTCTTGATGTGGTCAAGAAAAACAACTCGGAGCTGATCAAAGGCGTGGACCGGGCGCTCGACACCACCCTCGCGGCGCTGCGCGTCGCTGTGATAGTTGCACAAGCGCTGGCTCAGCAAAAGATTGTCCTGGCACAAATTGATGCCCTCAACTCGACCACTTCGGACATGATTGTCTCGACCTCAGAGCTCCTGCGCTCCCAGGGCGCTGCCATTCACAAGAACGCCGCCCGAGCCACGATCGACCCCGCCAAGCTGCAACAGGCATTCGATAATGTGTTCCAGGCCATGGACGAGATTGACCGTTATAAGGCGGAAGCGGCCCAGTCGATGAAGCAGACGGTTCAGGTTCTCGAGGGTCAAGTAAGCCGCGCTCAACGTCAGCTCGAGCGCAGTCACGCCTCTGACATCGCCACCACGCATACCCCGAGGGGCTAATGATGTCACGGCTCACTGCAGGGAACGTCTTCAAGGTAGCGCTTGCCGTCGTACTTTGTCCTTTCATCGCTTTCCTGGTGCTCATCATCGGGATAGGAGCGAAGAACAAGAAAGTACTTCTCGAGGGTGCGATCTACGTCGCCGTCTTCATTGCTGCAATGCCCGCCGCTGAGGGCGACAACGCGCTTTCCACCGTTTTGGCCTTTGTTGTTGTGGGTGTCATGGGAGTGTCAGCCGTACGGTCCTACATGCTTCGCGATCTATGGCTACCCAGGAGGGTTCGGAAACCACAGGGGGAAGCCATGGTCCAGCCACACACTCCCTACGTCGCCTCCCATACGTCGTCGGCAGCAGCCTCGCACACCCGGTCGTCGGACGACCTGTCGTCAGATCTGGCATGGGTGACCTCGCGCGCCAAACAGAACAAGCACCGGCTTCCCGCTGACGCGTACGTCGCCATCCTGGAAACCAGCCAAACGTTGGACGCGGTAATCGACGCGGAAAGGCGGCAGCCGTCCGCGGATGCCCGGTTTGAGTATGAGCTAGAAGCCATAGTTGGCGAGTACCTACCAGCCGTTCTTCAGGGCTACCTGGCCATCCCGCCCAGCATGGTAGAGAACCAGCAACCAAACGGAAAGACGCCCGACGAGGAACTGGCCGAGCAACTCCAGCTCCTCTCCGGACAAGCCGAAGCGCTTCATTCCAACCGTCACAGCCAAACTTCAGCGGAGCTGTCCAACACGGGCAACTTCCTCAGAGAGCGGTTCGGGCATCACCAGCGAGACGGATTCGACTTCGGGATTAAGTAAAGATCGTCACCACGGGCAGGCGAACGGGGACCATCGCATGGCCCGCTCCCCTTGACGGACATTTGGCAAGAGACCATGATGCACTCACCGCGTTGTATCGTCGATCGAGTTGCGAAGATTTTCGAGGTCACAGGTGAGCTTGGGCCCGCGGGGGAAGGGGAACGGCTTGGCAGACGTAGTTTTCAATGGGGCTGTTGGACTGTCGACCGACCTCATTTCCTGCCTGGACCACCTCGAATTTTCTCGGCGCTCCTATGGCGGAAATATCCAAGCCCACCCTGAATCGCCTTCGACGGCCAGAAAGTGCGACCTTGAATCCCGCTCTGTGGACCTATTTCAGGTGAGGCGGCTCAAACAGGTCCGTGTCCGACCAGCAGGAGATGATCACTGATGACGACAGTTGGTGAACAGATCCGAAGCGCGGACGAGGTGATCTGTCGGAATATTGACTCTATTAGCGACCAGCGGAACCTGCTCTCTCAAAACATCCTCGCCCAGCTCCGAAACCTGGTCGAGGGAGTGGCCGCCTGCCTCCATGCCGGTCGGACTAATTCGGAGTACAACTACGCCGTCATTGACCCCGGCCTCTCGTTCGTCAAGTCAAACGCCAAGCTCAATTTTCTCGGCAAGTTTCACAAGCTCATCCAAATCAGTGCATCACATTACACACTTGATGGCGACGGCTCCGAGCGGTTGATGCTCAAGTACTACGAGTATCTCCACCGCATCCGCAGTCTGCTCAAAGAACGCTTCGGCATGGAGGTGCTCGCGAATCTCGAAGACTTCCCTGTTGATCTCGATCCCGCACTTAGGGAGTATCACGAGAAGATTGCCGAGAGGATCGAGTCCGTCCGGTCCACACCCGGCGACGGGGGCGCGGGACAACGGTACTACGTCCATAAGACGCGGCCGTTCTTTGTCGGAGGGAGCATCTACTACGAGGTTACTTTCTATCGAGCAGTCAACAAGGTGAGCAAGTTCGACCGCGTTATCGCGTTCACCGACCTCGACATGACAGACAAGTACGCGGCGATGCTGAGGCTTCACAGCGACTCGATCAATGTGCTTGGTCAGACCATGCCAATCACGATCGTCCGCGAATGGGAGGTCTCGATCCGCCCGTGCGAAATCGACAATTTCGCCCGACTCTTCGGCCTTACGACCAACGTGCGGACCGGAACCCCCGAGTACCGGTACCTGATGCATGGGCTGACAGCCGGCTCCGGCAGCTTGCTCGAACTAATCGATACGTCCGATGAGGAGTACGCGGCTGTGCGGGCAACAGGTACCGCCAAGGTCAGTAAGCCACAGATCTTCCCCGCGCTGGATGAAGCACGTCGAATCGTTCAGAGCAACGCGCCGGGGCACATAGTGATCCGGTACCTCATGCTACGCATGCACAACCAGTTCCTTAAGCCACAGTACAGCCGGGACGAATGCGGCCGTCTCTCCAGACTGAACTTACAGTACGGTTGTATTCCGTTCGACACGATGCCGCTCTGCACCTCGCTTCGGGGGCACAACCCGCGTTATTGGGATCTCGTCGAAAGCCTTGGGGTGACTGAGCGAAACGACGAGCTGCTGGCGCGACGAGTGAAGAACAACGTCGAACAACACGGAATCCTGTACACGCCTGTGGCTGAGCTGGAAGATCTCGGAGAAGTCAACCAGCTGGCCTCCGCCCACAACGACAAGCTGTATTACACGCACAAAGAACGACGCGGGCTCGAGGTGGACAAGGGGCACGCATTCATCCGTGGGTATGAGGACGATACGGTTGCCATCGTCGAGAGGCTTCAGGAGTTCGCGTCGTCAGGGATTGACGGTTACACAGACGCCGTCGATCGCTGGCTCAATGAAGCGAATCGTGGGATCGATGATGCCGCAAAGGCCGACGCCCTGAGGAGCCTGTTCAGTCAGTCGCGTGTCGCTCTCATCTACGGCGCCGCCGGAACGGGAAAGTCGACGATGGTCGATCACATCGCGAACTATTTCAACGACAAGCGGAAGCTCTTTTTGGCCCACACGAATCCGGCGGTCGATAACCTCAAGCGCAAGGTCACCGCGCAGGACCCGACCTTCCGAACGATCAGCAGCCACATTCATAGGAGCGCCTCTGATCCGGAGTACGACCTTCTGATCATCGACGAGTGCAGCACGGTCAGCAACGCTGACCTCATTGCAGTCCTGGAGAAGACGTCCTTCAAGCTGCTTGTGCTCGTCGGCGACGTATATCAGATCGAGTCCATCCAGTTCGGGAACTGGTTCGGTATTATCCGTTCCTTCATCCCGAGTACGGCGGTGTTCGAGCTAACGACGCCCTTCAGGACCAAGAACGCAGCACTCCTTGGCTTCTGGGACAAGGTCCGAAACACCGACGACGACATTGCAGAGGTCATCGCGCGCAACGGGTACTCGAGCGTGCTCGATGGATCACTGTTCTCCGCTCAGCGTGAGGACGAGATCATCCTGTGCCTGAACTACGACGGTCTCTACGGCATAAACAACATCAACCGGTTTCTCCAGAGCAGCAATGGAGGCAAGGAGATCGTTTGGGGTGTCTCCACCTATAAGGTCGGTGATCCCGTCCTATTCCATGAGACCGAGCGGTTCAGACCGGTAATCTACAACAACTTGAAGGGTCGGCTCGTAGGCATCGAGCGGTTCCCCGACCGAGTGCAGTTTGATGTCGAGCTGGACCGAACCCTCACGGAATTCGATATCGACGTCGAGGAACTGGAATGGCTAGGTAACGTAACGGTGCGCTTCTCGGTATACGAGCGAGACATCAGCGATGACGACGATGACTCGTTGAACACATCGGTACCATTCCAAGTGGCTTACGCCGTGTCGATCCATAAGGCACAGGGGCTCGAATATGATTCCGTCAAGGTCGTGATCACCGACGCCAACGAGGACAATCTTACTCACAGCATCTTCTATACGGCCGTCACGAGGGCCCGTGAGCGCCTGCGGATCTTCTGGACTCCGGAAACCCAGCAAGCCGTCCTCAAGGGCCTGCGGCGAAACACCAACCCGAAAGATGTAGCTCTGCTTTCTCCCCGTCGCGGCCTCACACCGGTCTCCCGTACGCCGCGCTGATCCATAACGAGCAAAGGCGACCTGCCCACTCCCGGACGGTGGGCAACGTTTGTGCGAACTCCCTCCACGCATGTCTCTTTTGGAACTAGCCCTCGTCTGATCCGAGCAGGTCTGAAGCTGCAGGTTGGTCAAATTCTCATTGGTCATTTTGACCGTGCAAAATTCGATAATTGTCCATTCTGGCAATGGCGGTCAGACTTTCCCGCTACGACGCAAGCGGGCAAGAATAGGCAACCAGCTAGGGTCTATCTCCGTACAATATCCAGCCTCAAGGGCTGATACCCGATTCGCCGGTTCAGGTAGTTTTTTCTGACCTCCGCCGTATACGGGCCACTAGTTTCATCGGGTCCGTATAATGTGACTCATCTTGCATTTGAGGCCGGGGGACGTCATGAACCAGAACTATCCGAACGCGCACAATCCACGGCAGAGGAACAAAAAGCGGCGCTGGGTCGGTCCTTCCACCTTCATCGTCGCTGCGATCGCTGTCGTGTTCATTGTGATCGGCGCCGTTACGGGTGGCTTCGGCGGAGCACTGGTGATGGCCGGGTTGGGCGCCCTGGTGACCGCGATCTATGTGGTCATCACCGGTCGTCCTTCATGGATTGGGTTGCCGGGAAGAAAAGCCGGCGGCATCACCCTGACTATCAGCCTGGTGGTCATGATGGCAGGCGGTGCGCTGCTGCCACGGACCGAAGAGCCAGTCACTACCGCCTCCGACTCCAATGAGGTTCTGGCCACCCCCAGCCCCACATCTGAGCCGGCGCAAACAAAAACCCCGGCAGCTTCCAAGACGTCGACTCCCCCGCCCACGACCACGGCCCCGACTCCCACAGAGTCCGCCCCCAGCACGCCTGCACGCTCATCGACCAGTCGATCTGCTGGAGATAAGTCAGGGGCACAGGAAACTGCAAAGGCATCAAAGTTATGGCCGGTGTTGCGGGTGGTCGATGGAGATACCGTCCACGTCGGCTACCGGGGCGAAGACACGTCGGTGCGGATTATTGGTATTGATACGCCCGAGGTGGTCCATCCAAGTGTGGCCGAAGAGTGCGGCGGGCTGATCGCGTCAAAGAATGCGGTCCAGCTGCTTGAAGGACGCATGGTTCGTCTCGTGTTCGATCCGAGTCAAGGTCGCACAGATAAATACGGTCGTACGCTCGCTTATATCGAACTTCCGGGTGGTGGTGATTACGGCAAGATCATGCTCGAGCGGGGATTAGCAGTCGAATACACCTACGACACCCCCTACAAGCGGCGACCTGCCTATCTCAAGGCGGAAGCCCAGGCCCGCGCAGGGGCTAGTGGGACCTGGGGAACCTGCGGTGGGTTCGACACTCCCCTGCACTCGCCAACTCCGGTACCTCAGCCCCCGGTGCAGCAACCGCCGGTGCAGCAACCGCCGCAGCCGCCGATGGGGACGTGTGCGCCCGGTTATAGCCCATGCGTGCCGCCGTATCCTCCGGATGTTGATTGTGCCGATGTAGGCGGTCCCGTCACCGTCACCGGATCCGACCCGCACGGACTCGATCGCGACGGCGATGGCCTTGCCTGTGAAGGCTGATTCGCCTGTCATCACCGACTGAGCGAACTGTCCATAAGCCACAACCCCTCAGAATCCGTTTGTGACACCCCTCTCTGGGTAAAATCCGAACCACCGGAAGGACCGAATGGACCGGATTCGTCAGCCGTCCGCAGGAAGTTTGAATCTTTGAACAATCCCCCTTGACAACGAGACCCATCCACGGCCATGGCAAATCCGCACCGAACCGAAACAAACCGGACCGTTGGATTTCTATTATCATTGTGACTACTCTTTCTAGAGTTAGTTACATCACTCTAGATAGGGGAACAACATGAAATTTCGCACAGTAGGACTTGGCGTAGTCGCGGCCGTGGGTCTGGCCGCCCTATCAACGGCTCCAGCCACGGCGGCTCCTGATCTCGACTGCTCTGACTTTAGCAGTCCTGTCCAGGTCACCCCAGCTGATCCCAATCGTCTGGATGCTGATGGCGACGGCATCGGATGCGACAGTCTGGCTGGCCCCGTCCAAGATATATCTGAGCCGGTTCCGGACAACGGGCAGGAGACCACGGAGGACGTCGCTCCGCCTCAGCAGCCTCAGGTAGAGCAGGTTCCTGTTGGGGGTGCCGATACCGGTGTAACGCAGGATGGACCAGACAATCTCGGTCTTCTCGCCCTTGGTGGAGGCCTGGTCCTGGCCACCACCGCCGGTGGAACCCTTTTGGTACGCCGCCGTAATAGCCGGGCCTAGGGGCTCGGTGCGCACCATTGTTCCTACATTGGCTGAGACATATCTAAAGGTATGAGTCGGACGATCCATGGCCACCGCAGAAGCTATGTGGCTTCTGCGGCGGCCGCACTCATTCTCCTGACGGGATGCACGCATAGTGCCGCTTCCACTTCGCCCGGTGTCGAGGAGGCGGCGGATGTCGCCGCCTCCTCGACACCTTCGACACCGGTTCCGGCGACGGTCACCACAGACCCTGGCCTGAAGAGAACGCCGGTGATGGCGGCATCGGAGCCTGTGTCGGTTCGCATCCCGTCGATCAATGTGCAGTCGGAACTGCTCAGCCTCGGTCTACAGGATGATGGCTCTTTACAGGTGCCTCCTGGAGACCCCGGTTCCCCCGCTGCCTGGTACAACGGCTCCCCGACTCCAGGCGAACGAGGCCCGACGATCCTGCTGGGACATGTCAACGCAACCGATGGCGGCGAAGGGGTCTTCGCGGACTTGGAAGACCTTAACGCCGGTGACGTCGTGAAGGTTCAGCGGGCGGACGGCACAACTGCCGGCTTCACCGTCACATCTTCCGCACAATACTCAAAGGATGACTTCCCCACTGATGCTGTTTATGGTTACACAGCAGGATCAGAACTGCGTCTGATCACGTGCGACGGTCTCGATCCGGCCACCGGTAAATTTGAAGACAACTACGTTGTCTACGCACAACTCAACACCAACTGATCCGGCAAAATTCTGAGACGAGCTATGCGGACCTCAAACTGCGGCAAGTGGGCGCCATTCCAAGATCACCAGTTAGTGCGGCCGGCCGCACGACCCGCTCCGGCGGCAACGAGACCCACAAAGGCTACCCGCCCGAACGGCGTTCTGCCTGCCCAGCAGTACTGGCTGCGTTGTTCGCCGATATCGGGCAAATATGTCAGGGAGCTATGTATGGATGAAAAATACCTGGCGGTAGGCAGCGTCCTCTTCACTCCACATCTCCGGGAACTTAATTACTCAAATGAGTAATTACTAACCATGTCCCCTCCCGGTGCCCGCAGGGGACTCGTCCCGAATTCGCTTGGGACGTACGGGACGCGAAAGAATGAGTTTCATGACGCCTGCTGATCTTGTTCTGCCCAACGGGTGCAGTCAGACCCTCGACGTCACAACCCGGCGGCGTGCGTTCGCCCATCTGCTGCATGAATTTCATCATGTTCGGCATGCCAGGAATGAGGATGGTCAACGCGATGACCAACAGCCCGACGAGTGAATCATTCAGGAACATCGCCGCCGTGGGAGCCCAGAAAAGGATAGGTGCGAACAGCAACCAGATCCCGACGCAACAGGCGGCCCACAGACTGATAGGCCGGTCGGGGCGCAGCGAACCCCAGCCGAACGCCACAAGCAGCAGACCGCTAACGACGTCGGACCAAGTCATCAGCATCGTCCGCAACGAATCATACGTCGCCGTGTCGGAGAGCCATGGGCATTGCCGCCGGTACATTTTTCTGCCAAGTCCGGCCGGATTTACTTCTTCAAAAACTCCAGCACGGCGCTGTTCCACTCGTCAGCGTGACTGACATTGCAACCATGCGGTGCGCCGGCGATAACGTGGAGCTCGCTTCCGGGTATAGCTGTCTGGGTGCGCTGGCCGGATCCTTCGATGGGAACGATGCCATCGCTGTCGCCGTGCAGGATTAGTGTTGGCACATTGACTTTGGGCAGATCGCGCCGGAAGTCGGTGGTGCCGAAGGCCTCCATGCAGGCCAGTGCCGCCTTCTTGTCGGCCTGTTTGCATAGCCCAACAGCCTCCTGCCGTTGTTGTTCCGTGACTTTCAGCTCACCGTTCGCTGAGAAGAACTGCGTGGTGAAGCTGTCATAGAAGGACTCCTCGTCGCTGGTCAGATCTGCGCTCATTTCAGCGGCCGCGTCCTCCGTCAATGGACCATCGGGATTATCCTCGGTCCGCATCATGAACGGCGGAATCGCCGAGGCGAAAACGACACTGCGCAGACGCTCCCTCCCGTAGGCGGAGACATAGCGGGCCACTTCTCCGCCACCCATGGAGAAACCGACAAGGGTGGCATCGACGAGGGCCAGTTCCTGCAGAAGGGCATGCAGATCTTCAGTCAGAGTGTCGTAGTTGAATCCGGACTTCGGCTTGTCGCTGCGGCCGAACCCACGCCGGTCGTAGGTTATGACACGGTAGCCCGCCTGCTGCAGTGCCGGCACCTGGTCCTTCCACGCCTCTCCGGACAACGGCCAGCCATGGATAAGAACCACCGGCCGGCCCGGACCGCCCGTATCGTCAACATGCAGATCGACGTCCGTGAACAGGCCATGGTGCGCTGTAACTTCAACTTCGGCCATATTGGTGCCTCCATCCAATCAAGCGTTGTGTGGTGCGGGCCGTACTTTTATCAGGGGTGGAGCAGGACCTTGGTGTAGCCGTCGACGCGCTTGTCGAACTTGTCGTACGCGTCCACCGCCTCGTCCAGGGAAAGATCGTGCGAGACAATCCAGGACGGTTCGGACCGGCCACTGATAATCAGGTCCCGCAGCTCCCGGTTGTACTTTTTCACCGGGCACTGGCCACCTGCGATACTGATGTGCTTGGTGAACGCCTGACCATATGCAAATGGGATCCGGCCTTCCTTGGCAAGGCCGGTCGCTGCGCCGGGATCCTGAGGGACAAAGACGCCGACGACGCCGATGTGCCCGGTCGCGCGGACCATCTGCACGAGACTGTCGAGCGTCATTTCAGGATGTTCTTCCCCACCGCTGTCGTGGGCCTGGTACCCAACAGCCTCAACGCCGCAGTCGACGCCGGCACCATCAGTTGCCTCGTTAATAGCCTCCACGGCGTTCGTCTCACCGAAGTTGATCGCTGTCGCGCCGATCTTTTCGGCCAGAGCAAGCCGGTCCGGTTCTTTGTCGACGATGAAGACGCGGGAGGCTCCCTTGATCATGGCGCTGTGCGCGGCCATCAACCCGACCGGCCCGGCGCCCATCACGACAACAGACTTGCCGGGAGCCACCATCGCCATTTCGGTTCCGTGGTACCCGGTGGGGAAGATGTCCGAGAGCATGGTGTAGTCGGACTCGTGCTCCTTGCCCTCAGGCAGCCGCAACAGGTTGAAGTCGGCCCACGGCACCCGGAGGAGTTCGGCCTGCCCGCCCCAGTACGGTCCCATCATCGGATAGCCGTAGCCGGCTCCCGGAGTACCTGCAGGATTGGCGCGTAGACACGCCTGGGTGTAGCCGTTGTTACAGTTCCGGCAGGTGCCGCAGGACAGGTTAAACGGCACGGAAACCCGGTCGCCAACCTTGACCCGGTTGACCCCTACCCCAACTTCCTCCACGATGCCCATGTTCTCGTGGCCGAGGACCATCCCGGCATCCAGATCCGCCCGGCCCTCATACGGGTGCAAATCAGAGCCGCAGATATTAGCCGTGGTAATGCGGATGACCGCGTCCAGTGGTTCTTCGATCCTGGGATCGTCCACCGTCTCGACAGAAAGTTTGAAGGGTTCTTTGAAGACGACTGCTTTCATGATTGCTCCTCAGGTATACGCTTGTGCGCTTGCGCGGCTGCCCCGCAGACTTTCAGGATCCACCACGGCAAACAATTACTAAGCATGCTGATCAACCTTACGATAGCAAAGGTCCTGAGTCCGGGTACAGGGCCGGACGCCAACAGCACCGCCATATTCCCAGCGGACGCCGGGCGGGGCGGAAGGTCGCGGGAAAAAGCTCAAATCGATACCAATCCGGTAACGGGGCGCGCCCCGAAGCACTAATGTCCTCTACCCCAACAGGAAATTATGGAGGCAACATTATGCAGAACAACATCTTCACCAAGTCCCTCGCCGTCACCGCCGTCAGCGGTCTAATGCTCGTCGGAGGCGCCGGCATGGCCAGCGCCGACACCACCGATACCAACCTCGAAGGCGCCACCACCGAGGTCTCCGACAACCGCGTCGACGACAGCGGAAACCTCTCGGCAGGCAACATCCTCAACGATGTAGTCGACACCGGTGACATCGCGAGCAACAACAACGTGCTCAGCGGAATCGACGCCGACGTCTCCGACAACCTCAACGGCATCGCCAGCGG
>NZ_JBTNCY010000016.1:0-49348 GCF_054511255.1 Arthrobacter monumenti
TAATATCGGTATCGACAAAACTTGGCACACTATTGAGTTCTCAAACAACAGACGCATCCAGCCAAAACAAGGAAAACAACTCCCCTGCTCCGCACCGAAGCAACTTTACTAACTTACTCGCCCTGATCTTCACTGTCAAACCGGCCGATTCTCAGCGTCTTTTTGGTCTAAAACCTGACTTCCGAGCCGAAGCTCAACCTGAGGCCGTCCGGCTGACTTCATCGATCAGCGCGGAAATAAACATTACCACCATGATTGAGCAGAAACAAAACCCGGTTTTCCGGGTGCCTCCAGAGACACCCTCAGCCTATAAACTTCCGCGGAAATCCGGGGTTTTTCGAGGGTTCAGGACGACCGTCCGGGCCGTCTCCGGCTGATTCACCATTGTCCTGCTCCGGGTGAGCTATCGCACACTCTCTTCGGGGGCCAAATACAGCACAGCCAATGGTGGAACGGTCAATACCGCGGAGGCCGGTTGGCCGCCAAAGGCACCTTCCTGCGCGACAACTTTTTCGCCGTTGCCAACACCGGAGCCGCCATACTCGTGAGCATCGGTATTAAGTACCTCCCGCCAGTTCCCTGCCCACGGAAGTGCGAGGCGGAAATCGTGATGCGGATTGCCAGCGAAGTTCGCCAGGCATACCAATGGATTCCCCTGCGTATCCCAGCGGGTGAAGGAAAGAATGTTGCGGCTGCCGTCGCTTGCATCGATCCATTCAAAACCGGCCGGATCATTATCGCGGGCATAGAGCGCCGGCGTGCGGCGATAGACGTCGTTGAGGGAGCGGACCAGCAACTGCACGCCACGGTGCTGAGGACTGTCAGTGAGCCACCAGTCGAGTCCGTGCTGCTCCGACCACTCTGCTTCCTGGCCGAACTCCGTGCCCATGAAAATCAGTTGTTTGCCCGGATGCGCCCACTGATAGGCCAGGTAGGCGCGGACATTGGCCAACTGCTGCCACCGGTCGCCCGGCATCTTGCGCAGCAACGATCCCTTCCCGTGCACGACCTCGTCATGGCTGATGGGCAGCAGGAAGTTTTCCGTGAACGCATAGACCAGCGAGAAGGTCACCTGGTTATGGTGATACTGCCGGTTCATCGGATCTTCAGCCATGTAATTCAGCGAGTCATGCATCCAGCCCATGTTCCACTTCAGGCCGAAACCAAGTCCGCCGGAGGAAGTGGGGCGGGTAACGCCGTCGAACGCTGTCGATTCTTCCGCGATCATGGCGATCCCGGGCGCACGCCGGTACGCAGTGGCGTTGACTTCCTGGAGGAAGGCGATGGCTTCCAGATTCTGGTTGCCGCCGTGCCGGTTTGGCCGCCACTGATCGCCTTCCCGCGAATAGTCGAGGTACAGCATGGAAGCGACCGCGTCCACGCGCAACCCGTCGATGTGGTACTCCTCGAGCCAGTAGAGCGCGTTCGCGACGAGGAAATTGCGGACCTCGGAACGGCCATAATCGAAGATCAGTGTGCCCCAGTCGGGATGCTCGCCGAGCAAAGGATCGGAGTGCTCGTAGAGCGGTTCGCCATCAAATTTCGCCAGCGCAAACTCGTCCTTGGGGAAGTGAGCGGGAACCCAGTCAAGGATGACGCCAATACCGGCCCGATGCAGTTCATCCACCAGGTGTCTGAACTCATCCGGATGACCAAAGCGTGATGTCGGCGCGAAGTAGGAGGTGACTTGGTACCCCCAGGAACCACCGAACGGATGCTCTGCGACCGGCATGAACTCAACGTGGGTGAAGCCTTGCCATTGAACGTATTCGACCAGTTGTTCAGCAAGCTCCCGGTAGCCAAGACCGAGCCGCCAGGATCCGAGGTGGACTTCGTAGGCGCTCATCGCTGAATTATGCGGGTCCCGCTGGGCGCGCTGCTCCATCCACTCCTGATCGGTGAACTCGTACGTGGATTCGATCACCTTCGACCCGGTCAGTGGAGGCACTTCGGTCCCATAGGCCATCGGATCGGCCTTCTCGCGCCAGTGACCGTCCTTGCCCAGAACCTCAAATTTGTAGCAGTCCCCCGCAGCGGCGCCCGGTATGAAGAGTTCCCAGATCCCGGAGGTTCCCAGCGAGCGCATCGCATGCGTCAGGCCGTCCCAGTTGTTGAAGTCGCCCTTGAGCCGGACGGCCTGGGCATTCGGTGCCCAGACCGAGAATCCGACGCCGTTGATTTCGCCCAACGCCGATGGATAGCGCAGGATTTGTGCGCCCAGGGCGGTCCATAGAGTTTCGTGGCGGCCTTCGTTAAAGAGATGGATATCCATCTCCCCCAAGGTCGGCAGGAAACGGTAGGGGTCGTCGACCGTGGCCGGGGCGCCGTCGTCGTAGGTTACTTCCAGCCGGTAGTCGGGGATATGGCCGGGCTCTTCCGGCTCCATGGCGCCGACCCAGATCCCGCCTATTTCATGGGTAAGCGGCAACCGGGTGGACGCCGTAACCACGGTGACCTCTCTGGCCAGCCGTCGGAGTGTGCGGAAGGTGACGGTCTCGCTGCCGGCAGAACCGGAGGCGGTGCCGGCAGCGGCAGAATCCGCGGCGGTGGAACCGGCGGCCGTGCCCAGGATGGCGGAATCCACGGCGGCAGAACCGGGGGCAACGTCTGCATCGGAGCCGGCGTCGGGAGTCTGGTGCAGGTGGGCGCCGAGGACTGTGTGCGGATCGTAGTACCGGCCCTCCGCGACCGCGGACAGCACCTCCGGCGGGACGGCAATCGGGGCAGTCTCCCGCGTGCTGGATTTCTTCTCAGTCACTGGTTCACCTCTTCAGTTCCATGGCCATCCGGTTTCCCGTGGTCTGCGGCGGCCATATTATCGACGACGGCGCCGCGGTCCCCGAGTGCCTCCCGCACCCCGGAAACCGGGACGCTGAGCCAGTCCGGTCTATTGCGTAATTCGTAGACGACTTCATAAAGCGCCTTGTCCAGCCACAACGCCACGAAAAGAGGCGAAGTCGTATCCAGCGGTTCGCCGGTTTCCTGTTGGTAGCCGGCGATAAAGGCGCGGCTGCAGTCGATCGACCACTGCCGGGCCCCGGCCGCCCGCTCCTGTCTGCCGTCGTCGCGTCCGTCGCCGGCTCCGCTGTCACCATGCATCACGACGCCCGCAACATATTCGAAGGAACGCAGCATGCCGACCACATCCCGAAGTGGCACATCCGCCAGCGAACGTTCTGCGGCCGTCCGGAGAGGTTCACCTTCAAAGTCGAGAATGACCCAGCCACGGCGTTCGGAATGCAGGACCTGGCCCAAATGGTAGTCACCGTGGATGCGTTGCAGCGGTGGAAGTGATTCCAAGGCGCGGAGTGCGCTGATCTGCCGGTTCAGTTGCTCGTCGTATGGTCCGACGGCGGAACCGGCTTCGCGCCAGGCCCAGCTGATCCGGCCGATAATTCCTTCGACGAATTGGCTGCGTTCGTCAGGACTGGCATTCCGGGTGCCAAAAGCTCTGGCCAGGCTGAGGTGCACTTGGGCGGTGGCCCGGCCCAGGCCTTCGGCCTGTCCGGTGTAGTCCTCGCCATTCAAGGCCGCGCGGCAGGCCAGCCGCCAAGCGTCCTGGCTGCCGCCGATGAACTCACGGAGCACACTCAGCTGCCCCTCAACGAGTGCCCCGGACGGTTCGCCATTGACAAACTCACCGACCGGATCATGCCACCGGCCGGTCACCCAGCCGTAGGTGGCCGGGACTTCCCCGCAACCGGCCGCGGTCAGTCCCGCACCGACTTCCACGTCTGGGTTGACTCCGGCGGAGAGTACACGGAAGAACTTGACGATGGACGGCATTGTGTCGTCCTGGATGATGGCGGAGGTGTTGGACTGCTCACCGGTCAGCACCTTTGACTTCGCCGGCCCGGTCCGCGGAGCGTGGTTCGTGAACTGCGGCACGCCGTCGCCACTGGCCCTGCCATCACCGGTGGTGGACCGGGTACGCATAAGTTCCAGCCAGGCGGCGATGAAGACCGGATCGTGGGCTCCGTCGTAGATCCAGCGCCTGCCGGATCCGCCGCCCGGCTCGGAAGCGGAGCCGTAGGAACCGCCGTCGCCGTCGTCCCCGCGGCTGTGCACGGCCTCTCCGACCAGTCCGTTCTCCGCGCCCTCGAGCGGCGCGGTGCGGTAGCTCAGGGGAACATTGATGACGTCCACACGTTCACCGCTGTCTACGGCAATCAGGTGAACCTCCAGCCCGACCTCGCCCGCCGGGTCCTGCAGCCGGACGCCTCCGACCCTGCGCAGACTCACCGGCACTCCTTTGGCCGGATACCAGCGCTGGCCGGGCAGCCAGGAACGCAGTAGTTCGGGAAGCGGCGGCTGGAGTTGGTTCACGAAGCGGTGCCTCCCGGTTGTTGGATGATCGGCATCGCCGTCGTCTCCGGAGTCGCGGGATTGGCATGGTCAGCCCTGATCCGGAGCCAGAAAAAGTCGTGACTGCCCATGGTGAACGTGATTCTGCCATCGTCACCGATTGGCGGAAAGGGAGTGCCGCCAAACAAGTCGCGCAGTCCCCGGCCGGCATAGCCGGAAAGGTCCAGAGTGGACGACACCGGATTCTGCGAAAGGTTGAACACGCACAGAATGGTCTCGGCCGGTTCGCTGGCGACGTTGTGGTCCGGCATATCGCGCAGGAACGCAAGCACCGATTCTGCGTCCGTTTCCACATTGTGGTAGGAGCCCAGCCCAAAGGCGGGATGCGCCTTACGGATACTGAGCATTTGGCGGACCCAGTGCAGCAGCGAGCCCGAGTGCGCGAGCTGGGCTTCGACGTTGCTGTGGTTGTAGTGATAAACCAGCGACTGCACGACCGGCAGGTACAGTTTGCCCGGATCTGCCTGGGAGAAACCCGCGTTGCGGTCGGGGTTCCACTGCATTGGGGTACGGACGGCGTCCCTGTCCTCGAGCCAGATATTGTCGCCCATGCCGATTTCGTCGCCGTAATACAGGAAGGGACTCCCGGGCATGGACAGCAACAGCGAATGGATCAGTTCCAATTCCGCACGCGAGTTATCCAGCAGCGGCGCGAGCCGGCGCCGGATTCCGATGTTGGCACGCATCCGCGAGTCGGGGGCGTACCAGCCGAGCATTGCCTCGCGCTCTTCGGTGGTGACCATTTCCAGGGTCAGCTCGTCGTGGTTGCGCAGGAAGGTTCCCCACTGGGCACCCTCCGGAATGGCGGGCGTATCCTTCATCGCCTGGACGATCGGGCCGGCCATCTGGTCGCGGAGCGCGTAGAAGATCCGCGGCATGATCGGGAAGTGGAAGCACATGTGGCATTCGGGACCATCTTCGTCCCCGAAATATTCGACCACCTCGTGCGGCATCTGGTTTGCCTCGGCGATGATTACCCTGCCGGGATAGTCCTGATCCACCATCGCGCGCAGTTTCTTCAGGAAGTCGTGCGTGGCGGGGAGGTTCTCGCAGTTCGTACCTTCCTCTTCGAAGAGGTACGGGATGGCGTCCGCACGGAAGCCGTCGATGCCTTGATCCAGCCAGAAGCGGGCGACGTCGAACACTGCCTTCTGCACGGCCGGGTTCTCGAAGTTCAGGTCCGGCTGGTGGCTGAAGAAACGGTGCCAGTAAAACTGCCGGCGGACCGGGTCGAAAGCCCAGTTGGATTCCTCGGTGTCGACGAAGATGATGCGCGCGTCCTCGTACCGCTCGTCAGTGTCGCTCCAAACATAGAAATCACCGAACGGTCCGTCCGGATCATGACGCGAGGCCTCGAACCATTCGTGCTTGTCGGAGGTGTGGTTGATCGGCAGGTCGGTGATGACCCGCAGTCCACGGGCGTGTGCCTCCGAGACCAGGCGTTTGAAATCGCTGATGGTGCCGAACTCATCCAGGACCGAGTAGTAGTCCGAGATGTCGTAGCCGCCGTCGCGGAGCGGCGACTCGTAGAACGGTGGAACCCACAAACAGTCGATACCGAGCCATTGCAGGTAGTCGAGCCGCTCGATCAGGCCGGAGAAGTCGCCGGATCCGTCACCATTGGCATCGGCGAAACCGCGGACCAGGACCTCATAGAAGACGGCTTTCCGGTACCAATGCGGGTCGTGCTGAAGCCCTGGGGCGTGCAGTTGGAATTGCGGAGCCAAGGTCATGCCTGCCTCCTCACGTGCAAAATGTGCGCGGGTTCAACATGGGCGTCAAGCCGGACGTAATTGTCCGCTCCCCACTGCCAGCTGTCGGCGGTGATCAAGTCATCCACCCGATAGGTGCCCTCGGGCGTAAGGTCCGATGGATCGAGCTCAAGTGCCTGTAGATCCAGACTCACCGTCGCTTCCCGGGTGCTGTGCGGATCAAGATTTACGACGACGATAATGGTGTCCTTCTCAGTGCCCTCCGGCGAGGACACGTTCTTGTGCTTGGAAAAAACCAGCGTCGCATCATCCGTACTGGTATGGATAGCAAGGTTTCCCAAATCGTGCAGGCTGGGATGCATCCGGCGGATGTCGTTGAGCCGCTTTAGGTAGGGCGCAAGCGAACGTCCGTGTTCTTCGGCTGCCGCATAATCACGCGGGCGGTACTCGAACTTCTCGTTGTCGATGTACTCCTCGGCGCCCGGACGTGCGACGTGCTCGTACAGCTCGTAGCCGGAATAAACGCCCCACAGCGGACTCGCCATTGCCGCCAGCACGGCCCGGATCTTGAAGGCCGGGGGCCCGCCGAACTGCAGGTATTCGGTCAGGATGTCCGGGGTGTTGACGAAGAAATTCGGCCGGAAGAACGCTGCGGTTTCACGGCTGACCTCGGTGAAGTACTCCGCCAGCTCGGTTTTGGTATTGCGCCAGGTGAAGTAGCTGTAGGACTGCTGGAAACCGGCACGGCCCAATGCGTGCATCATCGGCGGCCGGGTGAAGGCCTCGGCCAGGAACACCACATCCGGATCTTTGCGGTTCACCTCGGCGATCAACCATTCCCAGAACCAGACCGGCTTGGTGTGCGGATTATCCACCCGGAAGATTTTGACTCCGTGGCTGACCCACAAGCGGACAATCCGGAGCACTTCGGCGCATAATCCAGCGGGATCATTGTCGAAATTGATGGGATAGATGTCCTGGTACTTCTTGGGCGGGTTCTCCGCATAGGCGATGCTGCCGTCCACGCGGGTGGTGAACCACTCTGGATTCGACGACACCCAGGGGTGGTCAGGCGAAGCCTGCAGGGCCAGGTCGAGAGCGACTTCCAGTCCGTGTTCGCCGGCGCGGGCCACAAAGGCGTCGAAATCGTCGAACGTGCCGAGGTCCGGATGGATCGCGTCGTGCCCGCCTTCCCCGGAGCCGATGGCCCACGGCGAACCGGGGTCGTGCTCGGTGGCGACCAGAGTGTTGTTTGGGCCTTTCCGGTGCGTGCGGCCGATCGGATGGATCGGCGGCAGGTAGACGACGTCGAACCCCATGTCAGCTACCGCCTCAAGCCTGCTGGCCGCCGTCGTAAAATTCCCCGAGGTCCATTCCAGAGTGGCCGGGTCCTGCTCGGCGCCAATGGAGCGGGGGAAGAATTCGTACCAGGATCCGCGTCCGGCCGCCTCACGCTCCACCAGCAGGGGGTAGCGTTCGCTGCTGGTGACCAGATTGCGGATGGGCAGACGCTCGACGGCGCTGCGCACGGCCGCACTGGTGCCGGCCCCGAGCCGGTCCTCGACCATAGACTGTTTGTCCTTAAGGGCAGCAGAGGCGCTTCGGAAGAGGTCCCGGTCCGCCTTGGGCCGGTTCCGATCGCCGGCGGCGTTTTGCAGCAGCTCGGCACCTTCGGCAAGCATCAGTTCGACGTCGACGCCGGCCTCGATCTTGACCTCGGCGTTGTGCTGCCACGTCGCATACAGGTCGCCCCAGCCTTCGATGGCGAAGCTCCAGTTGCCGGTCGAATCCGGTGTCAGCCAGCCCGAATAACTGTCGGTGCCGCCAACATGCTCCACCAGCCGGGTCCGGGAGACCTCCTTGCCGCGGGGGTCGAAGAGGACGGCGGTGACACCGAGGCGATCGTGGCCTTCGCGGAACACGGTGGCCGAAACAGCAACGTTTTGGCCGGGTACCGCCTTGGCGCTGAATGCCCCGCATGAGACGACGGGTTGAACGTTGGTGATCGGGATGCGGCCAAAACGCAGGCCCGACGTCGGTGGTTCCGTTTGCATCGCCTTGGAAGTCGTCACAAAGTAGACGTTAGCGAGAATCCGGGCAGATTGCTAAGGGTACGTACGGTATGTGCATAATCGACGCCGCATTTGGCCTTTGTGAACACCTTCGCTCCGACAGTGCACTATCTGCGCTAACCTAGCGGCTGTGAAGGCAATCCGTAGATTCACCGTCCGAACCGTACTTCCCGACGCGCTCTCGCCCTTGGGCAGACTCGCCGCCAACCTCCGCTGGTCCTGGCACGGCCCGACCCTGCGGTTATTCGAAGAGCTTGACGCTGCCGTTTGGGAGCAATCCCGGCAGGATCCGGTGTCCTTCCTCGGCATGATCAGCCGTGAACGGCTGCACGAACTGGCCGACGACCCTGCCGTGGTGGCCCGCGTGCAGCGTCTTGGGGCCGAGCTCGACAGCTACCTCGACGAGCCGCAGTGGTACCAGAGCCTGGGCTCCAGCGCTCCGGCCTCCATCGCCTACTTCTCCCCCGAGTTCGGCATCGCCCCCACGCTGCCGCAGTACTCCGGCGGGCTGGGCATCCTGGCCGGCGACCATCTCAAGGCCGCGTCCGACCTCGGTGTGCCGCTGATCGGTGTCGGTTTGCTGTACCAGGCCGGTTATTTCAAACAATCACTGTCGCGCGATGCCTGGCAGCAGGAAACCTATCCAGTACTGGACCGCAACGAGGTTCCGCTGACCCTGCTGCGCGAACATGACGGCACGCCGGCGCAGGTCCGCCTGCCGTTGCCCAACGGACGCCAGCTGCTGGCAAATATCCTGCGTGCCGACGTCGGGCGTGTCCCGCTTTTGCTGCTTGATTCCAACGTTGCCGGCAACGACGACGCCGCCCGCCTGGTTACCGACCGGCTCTACGGCGGCGGTGGGGAGCACCGGCTCCAACAGGAATTGCTGCTCGGAATGGGTGGGGTGAAGGCGCTGCGGATTTTCGAGCGGCTGACCGGAGTGCCTGCCCCTGAGGTTTTCCATACCAACGAGGGACACGCCGGCTTCCTGGGCGTGGAACGCATACGCGAGCTGATGAACCCGGACTCGCCGGCGTCGCTCACGTGGAACGAGGCGCTCGCCGCGACGCGGGCGGCCACCGTCTTCACCACGCACACACCCGTTCCGGCCGGCATCGACCGGTTCGAGCGGGCGCAGATTGAGCACTTCTTCAACGCAGGCCTGGCCCCCGGGGTCCCTGTCGAATCGATCCTGGCGCTGGGTCAGGAGACCTACGAGGGCGGGGATCCGTCCGTGTTCAACATGGCGGTGATGGGCCTGCGTCTGGCCCAGCGCGCCAACGGCGTGGCAAAGCTGCACGGTGAAGTTTCCAGGGGCATGTTCGCCGGTCTCTGGCCGGGCTTCGACAAGTCCGAGGTGCCGATCGGTTCCATCACCAACGGTGTGCACGAGCCGACCTGGGTGGACCCGCAGATTTCGCAGCTGGCGCGGAACAAGTTCGGTGCCGAGTCGATCCTGGACCCGCAATGGTCCCGCGCGTACGACGTCGACGACGCCGAGGTCTGGCAGCTGCGCCGGAACCTGCGCGCGAACCTCATCGCCGATGTCCGGAAACGGTTGCGGACGTCGTGGAAGGACCGCGGCGCCTCGGATGCGAAGCTGGCCTGGACGGATACCGTGCTGGACCCGGACGTGCTGACCATCGGTTTCGCGCGGCGTGTACCGACGTACAAACGTCTCACGCTGATGCTGCGCGATCCGGACCGGCTCAGGGCGCTGCTGCTGCACCCGACGCATCCGATCCAGATCGTAATCGCGGGCAAGTCGCACCCGGCGGACGAGCAGGGCAAACGGATGATCCAGGACCTGGTCCGCTTCACCGACGACCCGCAGGTCCGGCACCGGATCGTCTTCCTGCCGAACTACGACATCGCCATGGCGCGCACCCTCTTCCCGGGCTGCGACGTCTGGCTCAACAATCCGCTCCGCCCGCTGGAGGCCTGTGGCACGTCCGGCATGAAGGCTGCGATCAACGGTGGTCTGAATCTTTCGGTGCTGGATGGCTGGTGGGATGAGATGTACGACGGCGAAAACGGCTGGGCGATCCCGACAGCCGACGTCTCTTCCGGAGCTGGCGGGGCGGAACTGACCGGCCATGCCGCCGAAGAACGGGACGACATCGAATCGGCCGCGCTGTACGAACTCCTCGAAAACACCGTTACCCCGCGGTTCTACGGTGGCGCCGGCGAGGCTGTACCCAGCCGGTGGGTGGCGATGATCAAGCACACCTTGGCGAAGCTCGGGCCTGCTGTTTCGGCCGAACGGATGGTGCAGGACTACGTGCAAAAGCTGTACCAGCCGGCCTGCGCTGCGGGTCGGTCGGCGCACGATGCCGATTACGCCCAAGCCAAGGAACTGGCTCAGTTTGGTCAGCGGATCCGCTCCAGCTGGAGTTCCGTGGCGGTGGAGCACGTGGAGTCTCCCGGTCTGGCGGATTCGCCGCAGATCGGCGACACCATGCGGGTGACGGCGTATGTGAATCTGGGTGGTCTCAAGCCTGAGGACGTCTACGTCGAGGTGGCGCATGGAGCCGTGTCCGAGGCCGACGAGCTCTCAGACGCTGTTCTCGATTCGCTGGCTGTTGAGGAGGATCTGGGCGGCGGTCGGTACACGTTCGCCTGCGACGTTGTGATCAACCAGCCGGGCGCGTTTGGCTACACGGTCCGGATCTTCCCCCAACATGAGGCGCTTGCCTCCAAGGCGGAACTCGGACTGGTCGCCAGCGCCTGACTCCGGGTATCGGCTGCGGCCTGCCCGGATTTGTAGTCGAGGATCCACACCCGGATGGTGGTTTCCCGCATGGCGCTGTAGTCCCGGACGGCGCTGTCGACGGCCAACTGGATCTTCTCCACGAAGGGCCACCGGTCCGGGACCATCTCGTATTGCACCCAAAGATCGAGGACTTCGCCCGGCTCGTGATAGACGGCCTTGACGCCCCTGACACCGGGCAGCTCCGAGACGACCCGCTGGGCCACCGTCCTCGCCTGGTTGTTGGACGGAATGGTGAGCGTCAGATCAGGCGGCACTGCGCCGTCGTCATCAGGTCCGGAACATCCGGCGGAGGCCAAGCTGAGGATGACCACAAGCACCATCAGCGCCGCCCGGATCCGCTTCATCGCTCAGCTCCGTCAGTTTGAAATCAGTTCCGCCAGTTTCCGGTCAAGCTCCTCGGAGCTGAAGCCGGGGCCGTCGGTATCCATCCGCTGCACGCCTGAACCGAGCGCTACCTTCCAGTGATCGCCCTCGCCGCGCACGGACAGCGTCTGCACGCTCTCGAACGTCGTCGAACCGAAATGAACCGCTCCCTGCGGATACGTTTCGAGGTGGGTATCGACCAGCGAGCGCAGCGTCGACACATCCGACGTGGCCCGGTCCTTGATCAGCACCTGCCACGCGCCGAGCGCCATGGGGTGCATGAATAGGGACGCTTCCGGCGCCTGCAGCAGCAGACCGCCGTCGACATTGGCCTCCCCCACAAATCCAAGCTCCACCCACCGCTCGGCCGCTGCCAGGACGTAATTGACGAGGCTGAGCAAGTCCGTCGGCTCCACTTCGTCGCCGTTGAGGTGCAGCATTCCCCGCGCGAGCAGGCTCGAGGCACCGACGGCAGTTACCAGCGGTGAGAGGTAGTCATCATTGAGGTGCAGCATTTCCACGGATTTGTACGCCGCGGGGCTGTCGAAGCGGGACAGCAGGTAGGCCAGCTCGGCAATGCCAAGACCGAGCGGAATTTCTTCAATCGGGGACTCGATGGGGGAACTGTCAGGCTCCTCGGATGTCGTGCTCACATGGTCCTCTCTGTTGCCTCACGGGCAGCGCACGCTGCCAGTGCTGCTTAGTGCTGTGGCCGGGATGGCCTTCGATGTCGACGTGGGCGTCTTCCACTTTAACTCCTGTCAGCGGGCCCGGTAGACGTGGATGGAGTTGGCGGGTACGACGTCGGGTTCCCCACCTGCCGCTGGTGTGCCGGCGGATTGCCCAGTGGCGGTGCTGAAGCGCAGCAGGTAATCCTGTTCCGAACTGGATGTCATCCCGGCTGCCTGCAGCGCCTTCGCCGATGGCAGGAAAATCTTGGTATCGGCCTCGCCGCCGTTGATCACCATCAGTCCGTCGAGCACACCATCCGGTGAACCCAGCAGCAGTTGGACGACGCGGTTGCCCGGATCCGTCCACTCATCCATGGCCATCGGCTCCCCCGCGGCGTTGAACCACAGCAGGTAGGAGCTGTCATCCCGGCTGGGATAGTCGTGCGGCTGATGGGCCAGAAAGTCCCGGCGCGCCTGCGTGAGTGCGCGCGTGATCTGCAGCATCCGCCGCTTGCGGTCGTCCATTCCCCAGTCCAGCCAGGCCAGCTCGTTGTCCTGGCAATATACGTTGTTGTTCCCCCACTGCGTGCGGCCAATCTCATCACCGGCGGTGATCATCGGCACGCCGAGCGAGAGCAGCAGCGTGGCCAGCACATTCCGGCTGGTGCGTTCGCGGCGGTCGAGCACGGCAGCGTCCAGGCTCTGGCCTTCGACGCCGTGGTTGTAGCTGCGGTTGTCGTCGGTACCGTCCCTGTTGTCCTCGCCGTTGGCCTCGTTGTGCTTCGAGTTATAGGCCACCAAGTCACCCAAGGTGAAGCCATCGTGGGCGGTGACATAGTTGATCGAGGCCAGCGAGGTCCGGCCGGAACCGGCAAACACATCCGCCGAACCGGCGAGGGCGGCGGCAAGCCTGCCCACCGGACCGCCCTGCCCGCCGCCGTCGATCGCGCCGCGGTCCGCAATCCAGAAGTCCCGCACGGCATCACGGAAGCGGTCGTTCCAGTCCGCCCACCCCGGCGGAAACTGCCCGGTCTGCCAGCCGTCCGGCCCGATGTCCCAGGGTTCGGCGACCAGCTTGATGCCATGCAGCGCCTGATCCGCCCCGGCCGCGATCAGAAAGGGATGTTTTGGCGTGAACCGGTGCTCTTCGTCCCGGCACATCGCCACCGCCAGGTCGAACCGGAAACCGTCAATGTGGAATTCCTCGACCCAGTAACGCAGTGAGTCCAGAGCGAGCTGGATAACCCGGGGTTCGTTGAAGTTGACGGTGTTGCCGCAACCTGTGGTGTCGAAGTAGTTGCCATCGTCGCCGTGCCGGTAATACTGCTCATCCCCCAGGCCCCGGAAGCTCAGCGCCGGCTCTTCCTTGCCGGCTTCGGCAGTGTGGTTATAGACGACGTCGAGAATCACCTCCAGTCCCGCGGCGTGCAGCAGTTTGACCATGCCTTTAAACTCGTCCTGCACAGCCTGCGCTCCGGCTTCCTGCGCCGCCCGCGTCGCGTAAGCGGTGTGCGGGGCGAAGTAGCCGATGGTGTTGTAGCCCCAGTAGTTGGTCAGTCCGAGGTTCTGCAGGTGCCGCTCGTCGAGGTGGTAATGGACCGGCAACAGCTGCACGGCGGTGATGCCGAGCGAGAGGAGATGCTCAACCATGACCGGATGGGCCAGACCGGCGTAGGTGCCGCGGAGCTCTTCGGGAATGTCAGGATGAAGCATCGTCTGACCCTTGACGTGGGCCTCATAGATGACGGTGTCCCGCCAGGGGGTATACAACCGGGTGTCCGGTCCCCAGTCGAAACCGTTGGCCAGCCGCACGGAGGTCAGCCGGCCGCCGTCGTCGTCAATAGCACGGCCGTACGGATCCAACAGCAACCGGTACTCATCTGAAATGGTGCCCCGGACGTCGGCATGGCCGGTATCCCGGAACCCGTACCGGCTGCCTGGAACCAGACCGTTAACGATGCCGTGATGCACGCCTTCGGTGTAGTCGTAGAGCCGCGCCCGCTGCCAGGCTTGGCCCGGCGGCTGGAAGTGGATTTCCAGTTCGTCCACTCCCGGCGCAAAGACGGCGACGTTGACGAGTTCGGCAACCTCCCCGCCGTCGTCCTTGTCGTGGGAATTGCCATTAATCCGCGCATCGCTGAGGCCCAGCGGGAAGGCACGCGATGGCGTTCCCGCTGTGGCTGGGCGGTCGGTGGGCACAGTCATAACTGCTACTTATATTAGGGCAGGCAGGGCCGGCCGTTGGCGCCGGTGCACCGTTATTTGCCAGTGGCCCGGCGGCGTGAGACCTCATAGAGGCTGATGCCGACGGCCATCGATGCGTTCAGGGATTCCATTGCCGAGTCGATCGGGATCGAGACAATCTGGTCGCAGTTCTCGCGTACCAGTCGGGACAGGCCCTTGCCCTCGGAGCCGACGACGATGCACACCGGCTCCTTCGCCAGCGCCAGATCAGGCAGCGAAATATCTCCGCCGCCATCCAGGCCAAGCACGAAGATGCCCTGCTTCTTGAAGGATTCGAGCGTGCGGTTGAGGTTCGCCGCGCGGGCGACCGGAACGCGTACGGCCGCTCCGGCGCTGGTCTTCCAGGCGGTTGCCGTCATCCCCACCGACCTGCGTTCGGGCACGAGCACACCGTGGCCGCTGAAAGCGGAGACCGAGCGGATGATGGCGCCCAGGTTGCGCGGATCGGTGATCCCGTCGAGGGCGACGAACAGCGGCGCGCTGCTGATGTAGCCCTTCTTCCACTTGCTCAGCGTTTCCTGGGCCAGATCGGTTGCGTCCGGGTAGTCGTAGGGCGGGATCTGCAGCGCCACGCCCTGATGGATGGCGTCGCCGGTGAGCCGATCGAGCTCCGGCTTGTGGACCTCGAGCAGCGGAATTCCTTGCTCGACAGCGAGTTTGAGGATATCCCGCACACGGTCGTCGGTCTCAATCCGGACGGCGACATAGAGCGTCTTGGCCGGAACACCGGCACGCAGCGCCTCGACCACCGAGTTGCGTCCGGTGACCATCTCCTCGGACGGCTTGTTCCGACCGCGGCCTCCAGCACCCCGCGGGGCCGGATCACCGCCACGGCCGGCGCTCTTTTCGGCTGAGCGGTCGGCCGCGGCCTTCTTCTTGTGGGCCTTGTGGTACGGCCGGTCCTCCGCCTTGGGCGTGGGGCCTTTGCCCTGCAGCGCCTTGCGGCCGAGACCACCTGTGCCGCTGGTGGGCCCCTTCTTGGCTTTGCGGATGGCGCCGGGGCGCGGCTTATTGGCCATGATGAGTTCCTTCTGAGGTGGTGGTTGGTGAGCCGGCCGGCGCATCCAGGCTCCAGCGAACGCCGCCCGCCGTGTCCTCGAGCCGGATGCCGGCGGCAGCGAGTGTGTCCCGGATGGCGTCGGCGCGGGCGTAGTCCTTGTTGCTGCGTGCGGCGCGCCGCTCTGCGAGCTGGGCGTCGATCAATGCATCGAGGGCTGCGTGTTCGGCCGGGTCGGCGCCGCCGGTGTTCCAGTGCGGATCCGTCGGGTTGATGAACAGCACGTCCGTCATCGCCAGGACCTCGGCCAAGGCGGTCTGCGCCGCATCCCTGTCCTGTGAGTCCAAGGCGCTGTTGCCGCGCCGGACCGTTTCATGGATGACGGCAAGCGCCTGCGGCACATTCAGGTCGTCGTCCATGGCGGCCACGAACGCCTCCGGCACCTGCTGCGCGCCGGAACCGCCGGCGTCGTCAACAAAAGCCAGTGCCCGCTGGACAAAGCCTTCAATACGTTCGACGGCGGCAGCCGCCTCCGCGAGCGAGCCCGGGTTGTAGTCCAAGGCGGAGCGGTACTGCGCCTGGCCGAGGTAGTAGCGGACCACCAGCGGCCGGGCGAGTTCCAGCATCTCGGCCGGCGTGACGATATTGCCCACCGATTTGGACATCTTCTCGCCCTCATAGGTGACCATGCCGTTGTGCATCCAGAAATTCGCAAAACCATGTCCGGCCGCCTGGGACTGCGCGAGTTCGTTTTCGTGGTGCGGGAAGCGCAGGTCGAGACCGCCGCCGTGGATGTCGAACTCCGGGCCGAGGTACTTGGTGACCATTGCCGAGCATTCCAGATGCCACCCCGGACGGCCGGCGCCCCAGGGGCTGGACCATGACGCCGTCGCCGGTTCGCCTTCCTTGGAGCCCTTCCACAACGCAAAGTCACGCGGATCCTTCTTGCCACGGGGACCGGCGTCGGGCGCGGCCTGCATATCGTCAATATTCTGCCGGGTAAGCGCGCCGTACTTGCTCCAGGAACGGACATCGAAGTAGACGTCCCCCGAATCGTCCAGGGCCGGATAGGCGTGGCCGCGGTCGATGAGCAACTGGATCAGCTGGTGCATCTCCGGGATGTGGCCGGTGGCGCGGGGTTCATAGGTTGGCCGCTGCACGCCGAGGAGCTCATAGGCCCGTTGGAATGCCAGTTCGTACCGGTATGCGAGCGCCCACCACGGTTCATTCGGCACCGTGAGCGGATCCTGTTGCGCTTCCGGCAGGTAGGAGTCCGCGGACTTGGCCAGGATCTTGTCGTCGATATCGGTGACATTGCGGATGACTGTGACGTCGTAGCCGCTGTAGCGCAGCCACCTGGTCAGCTGGTCGAAAGCGATGCCGGAACGGATGTGGCCGACGTGCGGATCCCCCTGAACCGTGGCGCCGCAATAGTACAGTCCGGCCTTGCCTTCCTGCAGTGGCACGAAGGGGCGGACTTCCGCGGATTTGGTGTCATAAAAACGGAGGCTCACCGCACTAGGTTACTGGACATGGCCCGCCAGAGCACGACTGAGGACGACAGAGCACGGCAGCGCACGGCACAGCCCCGAAACGGCGCTTGAACGGGCGGGGAGTACTTTAGAGCCAATCCGGCAGATTTGTGCCATGCACCCCCGACTTTTACTCCCCGCCCGAACGCTTGATCACCAGGGCGGTGGCGAACGCCGCGACTCCTTCGCCACGGCCGGTGAGGCCCAAGCCGTCTGTCGTGGTCGCTGAAACACTGACCGGCGCCCCGGCGGCCGCGCTCAGCGCCGCTTCGGATTCCGCCCGGCGGGGGCCGAACTTCGGCCGGTTGGCGATCAGCTGGATGGCGATATTGCCGACATCAAACCCGGCCTCATTGACAATCCGCACCGCTTCGGCCAGCAGCACCAGGCCGGAGGCGCCGGCGAATTCGGGACGGTCGGTGCCGAAATGCTGGCCAAGATCCCCTGTACCGGAGGCGGAAAACACGGCGTCGGCGGCCGCATGGGCAACGGGATCGGCGTCGGAATGTCCGGCCAGTCCCCGCTCGCCCTCAAACAAAAGTCCACCCAGATACAACGGGCGTGGTTCGCCGTCGGGCGCGTAGGCATGGACGTCGACGCCGATTCCGGTGCGCGGCAGATTGATGGCCGGTTCAGTCATGCCCCAATCCTGCCATGCAGTGAAAAGGGCAGGTCCTGCCATGCGGCGGAATGGTCAGCCGCTGCCATGCGGCGGAAAGTCAGCTGCCGTAGGCGTCGAGCAGCGCTTCGGCCAGCACGAGGTCGGTGGGGGTGGTGATCTTCAGCGACAGATCCGAGCCCGGCACGGCGTAGACGGGAATGCCCAGCGCTTCGATGAGCATCGCGTCGTCGGTCACGGCCGCGGATTGCTCGTCATCGAAAAGCTCGGCCGACGCATGCGCCCGCGCCAAGGCGTCGACGGTGAATCCTTGCGGTGTCTGGACGATGCGCAGTCTTGTCCGGTCCGGGGTCTGGGTCACGACTTCCTGCGCGATGGAGACCTGGTCTGCAGGTGCGTGTTCCACGACCTTGACGGTATCGACCATTGTCCTCACCGGAATTACCGCCTGCGCACCTTCGGCCAGGGCATGGGCTACGCGCTGGAAAACTTCCGGTGGCGCAAGAGCCCGGGCAGCATCATGGACCAGTACGACGTCGACATCCTCACCTAGCGCGGCCAAGCCCTGGCGCACGGAATCGGACCTGGTGGATCCGCCGTCGACCGCCACGATGGGCGGGCATTCGACGTCGCCAACCGGCGTTGTGATGGACGAATCCTGGCACAGCTCGCGCAGGAGCTTGTCGCTGCGTGGAACTGCAACGCAGATTTTGTCCGCGACACCCGAGGCGATCACGCCGCGCAGGGCGTACGCGAGGATCGGTTCCCCTGCCAGGGGAACCTCCGCCTTGGGGATCCCGTATCCGAGCCGCTCGCCGGAACCGGCGGCGACTATGATGATCCCGGTTTTCACCTAGCTGGCAAGAACCTCGTCGAGGACGCTGGCAGCCTTTTCCTCGTCGGTCTTTTCAGCCAGTGCCAGCTCCGAAATCAGGATCTGGCGTGCCTTCGCGAGCATCCGCTTTTCGCCCGCGGAGAGTCCGCGGTCGTGATCGCGGCGCCACAGATCGCGGACAACCTCGGCGACCTTGATGACATCGCCCGATGCCAGCTTCTCCAAGTTGGCCTTGTAGCGGCGCGACCAGTTGGTCGGCTCTTCAGTAAACTCGGCCCGCAGGACGTCAAAGACGTGCTCCAGGCCTTCCTTGCCGACGACATCGCGAACGCCGACAAGGTCAACGTTCTCCGCCGGTACTTCAATTGTCAGGTCGCCCTGGGCAACCTTGAGCTTGAGATACATCTTCTCTTCGCCTCGGATGGTGCGCATCTTGATCTCTTCAATTTTCGCAGCACCGTGGTGAGGGTATACAACCGTCTCGCCGACCTCAAAAACCATGTGGATAAACCCCTTTCCCGCAGACCATCTTACCATGGGCGAAGCCCTGCTTCCGCGCGTTTTCGCAGGTCAGAGCCAGCATGGAGCCCGAATTAGATACTGCTGTGCTATTGACGAATCGGGGATTAGATGCAAGTCACCTCCGCCCGGCGGCGTGCTGGGCGAACATTCCCAGCCGATTCCCGATAGGCTTGGGACGAGTTATGTTCAGTCTTCCTTCAAGCCATACCGAGGAGTTTGCGCCGTGAGATTCACCGCCAAAAGCCGGATGCGCCGCGCGGCGCTTGTCACTACCACCGTCGCGGCGCTGCTCACAGTCACCGGTTGCGGTTACATCAATCAGCAGGCGACGACGCTCGAATACGCCGCGGCCGACGGCGTCAATGGCAAAGTGGGCCCGCTCGAACTGCGGAACATGCTGGTCGTCGCCACGGCGGCTGACGAACCCGGGCGAATTACCGGTGCGGTCTACAACAGCTCCAATGAAGAAGTTGAGCTGACCATGGCCGGCCCCGACGGCGGCGAGGCGACCTTGACGGTCCCGGCAAATGGCGAATACTTCATCGACAACGACGCCGAACCGGAAATCATTGAACCGGCGGGCGCTCCCCCCGGAGCCCTCTCCCTGGTGACGTTCGAAACCAGCGGAGCTTCCGAGGACCTGACACTTCCCGTTCTCGACGGAACCTTCCCGCGCTACGCCACCATGGTGCCAACCGAAGGTTCCTAAACCGGGCGCCACCCCCGTTGGTGGCAAGTACCCGCTGGCGAAGACGACAGCCCATTGACCGGCCCTGACGGCGAATCTACGCTTCAGGTATGGCAAAGCGGATCTCAGCCGAACATTTCCGGATACTGCCGGCCCTTAGGTACCAGCCGACCGAGAAGCGCGTGCGTGCGAAGCTTGGTGCGGGGACCGTCGTTGACTCCAGAGCCGCAGTTCTGGTCTGGGAACCGGGACGTATCCTGCCGCACTATGCCGTACCCGCGGGCGACTTGAGGACTGAACTCCTACCCGCAGAGCCGAAGACTGATAACCCGCCGTACCAGAACGGCACGGGTGGCATCCGGATGATCGTGCCATCGGCTGAATTCCGCCTGCACACTGCCGACGGCGAACCGCTCACCATCCAATCAGGGCAGGACCGCCGTGAGTCGGCGGCGTTCCGCCTGGCCGACGCGGATCTGAAGGGCTATGTGCTCCTCGATTTCGCCGCCTTTGAGTGGTGGGAGGAGGACGAGAGAATCCACGGTCATCCCCGCGACCCATTCCACCGCGTCGATATCCGGCCCAGCAGCGGCCAACTGAGGGTCGAGCACGGCGGGCAGCAGCTCGCGGAGAGCAGCGGGTTCCTGCGGATCTTTGAAACGAACCTGCCGGCCGCGCCGTACGTCCCTTTCGCCGATGTCAATTGGGACCTCCTGACCAAAAGCACGAAGACCAGCATCTGCCCCTACAAGGGCCACGCATCCTACTGGTCACTGAAGCCGGTGGAATCCAGCGGAGCAGGGAACGACGGCGGAAGGTCGGCTGACAGGAACGACGGCGGGACATCGGCCGAAGGGGATGACGGCGCCGACATTGCCTGGGCGTACGAGAATCCGCTTCCGGATTCCGCCCAACTCACTGGACATCTGTCCTTCTATGCCGGCCGCGTTACTGTGACCGGCTGATGCACCTCATCAGCGTGCGCCGACCCGGACGAGGCCTGAGCGCAGCTTGGCCGGACTGCGCTCAGGCTTCGAACTTGTAGCCCAGTCCCCGGACCGTGACCAGGTACTTCGGGCTTGCCGGATCGGGCTCAATCCGCCCGCGCAGCCGCTTGACGTGGACATCGAGGGTCTTGGTATCGCCAACATAATCGGATCCCCAGACCCGGTCGATCAGCTGACCGCGGGTGAGCACCCGGCCGGAATTGCGCAGCAACATTTCGAGCAATTCGAACTCCTTCAGCGGCAACGCGACGTCCTCGCCGTCGACGCTGACCACGTGCCGCTCAACATCCATCCGCACCGGACCGGCCTGAACCGTCGTCGCCAGCAGGTCGTCGGGCTCGCCGTGGCGGCGCAGTACGGCCCGGACCCGCGCCACGAGTTCGCGCGACGAGTACGGCTTTGTAATGTAATCGTCAGCACCGATCTCGAGTCCGACGACCTTATCGATCTCAGCGTCCTTGGCGGTGAGCATGATGACCGGCACATTGGAGCGCTGCCGAATCTGCCGGCAGACTTCCGTTCCGGACTGACCGGGCAGCATCAGGTCCAGCAGCACAAGATCCGCTCCGGCACGGTCGAATTCCGTCACCGCATCGATGCCGTTATCGATCACGGCAACTTCGAATCCCTCCTTGCCGAGCAGATACGAGAGCGGGTCGCTCAGTGATTCTTCATCCTCAACAATCAGGATCCTGCTCAAGCGCGAACTCCTCTTTTGGTGGCGCCATCCGCGCCGGTTGTCATGGTCTGTTCCTCGTTGTGCGGTTCGTCGTCGGCCGCCTCCATCTCCGGCAGCCGCACGGTGAATGTCGAGCCCTGCCCGGGTCGTGACCAGACGGCCACCTCGCCGCCGTGGTTCGAAATAACGTGCTTGACGATGCTCAGGCCGAGGCCGGTGCCGCCGGTGGCACGCGAACGCGCCGAATCAATGCGGTAGAAGCGTTCGAAGATCCGGTCCTGGTCCTCGGGCGAGATACCGGAGCCCTGGTCGGTCACCGACACGTTCGCCAGTCCGTCCTTGGACTTCAACCCAATTCCCACCTTGGTGCCGACCGGCGAGTAGCGGATGGCGTTGTCGATCAGGTTGCGGAACGCCGTCGTCAAAAGTTCTGAATCTCCGTAGACATCGGTGCTCACCTTGCCCCCGATTACCATATCGATGTCCTTGGCTTCGGCGGGCAGTTTGTTGCGGTCCACGGCCTCGGCGATGATGGCGTTCAAGTCCACCGCCTCACCCTGCTGCACGACGTCGGCACCCTGCAGGCGGGACAGCTCGATGATGTCCTGGACCAGCGCCGAAAGCCGCGACGATTCCTTGTGCATCCGGCTGGCGAAGCGGCGGACCGCTTCCTCATCGGTGGCCGCATCGTCGAGCGCCTCCGCCAGCAGGGAAATCGCGCCGACCGGAGTCTTCAGTTCATGGGAAACGTTGGCGACGAAGTCATTTCGGATCTCTTCGGTACGCGTGATCTCGGTCCGGTCATCGGCCAGCAGCAGGATGTACTCCTGGCCCAGCGGAGCCACCCGCATCTGCAGCACGACCGAGCCCTGCCCCAGCGGGCCGCGGGCAAGTTCCAGCTTCCGCTCCTCGATCACACCGTCGCGGCGGACCCGTCCGGTCATCTCCAGCAGCTTGTGGTGCACCACAGTATGGCCGCGCACCAGGCCGAGGGCATAGGCGCCGGGACTGGCGCGGACGACGCCGTCGATCGAATCCACAATGAGGAACGCCCGGCCAACCACCGAGAGCACCTCAGCGGCGCCGTCGGGCAATGCCGGCTCATCGACGTCGGCGAGTTCCCGGCGCTGCTGCTCGCTGATCCGGAAGGCCAACATGCCGAAGACACCCAGGCAGAGGCCGACGAGTCCGGCTACCAGGCCAATGTAAACGTCACTCACGCTTCAAGCTTAGGCGCTTGTCCGCCGTATGAAGCGCCCAGCTGTGGCATCTGATGCCACGTTCAACTAACGTTCACCTAAAGGTGCGCAATAGTTCATGGAAGACTGGGACCGTGCTTAGTGGATCCGTGAGAGGGTCGCTGAAGGCCAGCATGTCGAGCGAAAGGACGTCCATTGCGTAAGGTTTTTCAAGCCGAGCTACACCAGGTCGGTGAGGAACTGATCGAGATTTCCCACCTGGTTTCGGAAGCCATGGAGAAGGCCTCGACGGCTTTCCATGGTGCCGACATCGAACTCGCCCAGGACGTGATTGCCGCCGATGCCCGGATCGACTTCCTGCAGAACAATCTGGATGAGCGCGCCATCGATATCCTGGCCCGCCAGGGACCGGTGGCCAGCGACCTGCGGATGATCGTCGGCGCCTTGCGCATGAGTGCTTCACTCGAGCGGATGGGCGACCTTGCCCGGCACGTTGCCCAGCTGGCGCGGTTGCGTTACCCGGCCAACGTCGTCCCGGAACCGCTGCGGACCACCTTTGAACAGTTCTCCGAGCTGGACCTGGCCATGTCGCAGAAGGTGTCCCAGCTGTTGGAGACCCGCGATCTCGAGCTCGTCACCCAGATCCAGTCACATAACACCAAGGTTAATGAGCTGCACGCCGGTGTCTTCAAAGCCATCGCGGCCGAGGATTGGGATGCTCCGGCGACGACGACGGTCGACGTCACCCTGGCCAGCCGGTACTTCGAACGCTTCGCCGACCACGGAATATCAGTTGCCCGCAAGGTGACCTACCTGGTGACCGGCGAGTGGCACCCGGATTCCTTCCCACCTGCGTAATCTGCCGGTAACCTCCGGAAGATGACGACGTCGACCGAGGCGACGGGGCCCACGGCGCCAACGGGGAGGGTCGGCATTTCCGGTTGGCGGTACAAACCATGGCGCGGCACGTTCTACCCGCCCGGCCTCGTTCAACGCCGCGAGCTGGAATATGCCGCCGGGCATCTGGACACGGTGGAGATCAACGGGTCCTTCTATTCGCTGCAGCGGCCCTCAAGCTACCTGCAGTGGCGGGAAGCGACACCGTCGGATTTCGTCTTCTCGGTCAAAGGCGGGCGGTTCATCACTCATATGCTCCGGCTCCGGAATGTAGAGGCGGCGCTCGCCAATTTCTTCGCGTCGGGAGTGCTGGCCCTGGACGCGAAGCTGGGACCCATACTCTGGCAGTTGCCGGAACGGGTTACCTTCGATGCCGCCGTCCTGGATCAGTTCCTCGCACTGCTGCCCCGGAGTACGACGGCGGCAGCCGGGTTGGCTGCCGGCCGCGACGACAAGCTGGGCGACGACCGTGTCTGGACCGACGTCGTCGTCGACAGGCCGCTGCGCCATGCGCTCGAGATCAGGCACCCCAGCTACGACACCCCGGAATTCTACGAATTGCTGCGGCGGCACAATGTCGCCCTGGTGGTGGCCGATTCCGCCGGACGGTGGCCGATGCTGCATGAAGTCACCGCCGATTTTGTGTACGTCCGCCTGCACGGCGGAGAAGAGCTCTATGTCAGTGGCTACTCCGATGACGAACTCGACCGCTGGGCTGACACGGTTGACGGATGGCTCACCGGGTCGGGTTGTCCGGACGGCCGGGGCCGCGACGTGCACGTTTACTTCGACAATGACGTGAAGGTGCACGCGCCGTTCAATGCGATGGGTCTCGCCCGCCGCCTGGGACGGCAGCCGGACTGACCGGACCTACCGGACTTCCCCATGCAAAAAACTCTTTGCCGGCTATAGACACAAATCGGTTTGCACTGCAAACTGGTTTGTATGAACCAGAACAATCCTTCGGCGGAGTTCGATCCGCGCGCGGCGATGGCGTTGGCGGACGAGACAGCCGCCAGGGCACGGCAGTCCCTTTATCCGCATACGCCCGTCCTTTACTTCATCTGGGGAACCGCCTGGTTGATCGGTTACGGAGCATTGCACGGAGCCCGGTATGACTGGTTGCCCCTGGCGGAAACCGCCGCCCTGCTGGTGCACTTGTCGGCCCTGGTGGCTGCCGCCGTCTTCTCCGCCATCCTCGGCATCCGATCGTCCGTCGGTCTCCGCGGGTCCACCGCCCGGCAAGGTGCCATCTATGGCTGGTCCTGGGCCCTCGGCTTCGCCGTCGTCGGCCTGTTGTCCGGGATTATCGCGACGGCGATTCAACAACCTGACGTGCGGGGGCTGATCATCAACTCCATGGCCATCATGCTGGTGGGCATCATGTATATGCTCGGCGGTGCGCTGTGGCATGACATGGCGATGGTCGCCATGGGCATCTGGTTCCTGGTGGTTAACGTCGCCGCAATGATCCTGGGGCCCGACTATTATCTGCTGGTCTTCCTGACCCTGGGTGTCCTCGGTTTCTACGGGGGCAGCATCGTTGAGCTGGTCCGCGTCCGACGCATCCGCAAGCGACTGGCATGACTTCCCTGGACCCGGTCATTCACGCCGAGGCGCGGCTGCGGGTGATCGCCACGCTGAACTCGATTGGGGAGAACAACCAGATCTCCTTTCCCAAGCTGCGCAAGCTGCTGGACATGACCGCCGGGAACCTTTCCACCCATCTGCGCAAGCTCGAGGAAGCCGGCTATGTGCGGCAGACGAAACTCATCGAAGGCCGTTCCCCTGCGACCTATGTGGAAATCACCGCCCGCGGCCGGCTGGCATTTCTTGACTACAGGGAAAGCCTTAAGGCCCTCCTCTCCGATTCCACCCATCCCGTGAAGGATCCGCAATGACATTGACCCTGAATGACTCATCCTCCCCACAACGCGCGCCGCGTCCGCACGGCCGGATTCCATTGGCCAGCGCCCGGGACGTGGTGAAAACCTTCGGTCCCGAAACAGCGCTCGACGGCGTCAATCTCGACATCCACGCCGGTGAAGCCGTCGGCCTGCTCGGCCCCAACGGCGCCGGCAAGTCGACCCTGATCGGACTGCTTACCGGACTGCGGCGGGCAGACTCGGGAACCGTTGAACTGTTCGGGAAGAATCCGCTCAGCCCTTCGGCCCGGCTCGCCCTTGGCGTCACGCCGCAGGCCACCGCCGTTCCGCAGACGCTGAAGGTACGGGAAGCCGTGGAACTTGTGGCCGCGCATTTCCCGGACCCAGTGCCCACCGCCGAGCTGCTGCAACAGTTCGGATTGGAGGAGATGGCCGGCAAGCAATGTGGTGGCCTTTCCGGCGGGCAACAGCGGCGCCTGCTGGTCGCGATCGCGCTGGTGGGACGACCCTCTCTGGTGATCCTCGATGAACCGACCACCGGTCTTGATGTGGAAGCCCGCGAGGTCCTCTGGGAACAGTTGCGGCGTTACCGCCGTGCCGGAGGAACGCTCCTGATCACCAGCCACTACCTTGCCGAGATCGAGGCCCTGGCCGACCGCGTCGTCGTCATCGACCAAGGCAAAATAGTCGCCGACGGAACCCTTGATGACATCCGCGGCCACATCTCAGTGCGCCGCGTGTCACTGCGAAGCAGCACCGGACTGGACACCTTTGCCGCCCTGCCGCACGTCGTGGATGCCAGCCGGAGCGGCGGCGTCACCCAGCTCGTCTCCCGTGACGCCGACGGGCTGGTCCGGCAGATTGTCCGCGACGACATCGACTTCCACGACCTGCAGGTGCATTCGGCCAGCCTCGAGGAAGCATTCATTGCCCTGACCGGTTCCACCATCCACCACACCAGCGAGGAATCCCGATGACCGCCGTCGACACTCCCCTGCCGCCGTCGTCGCCGAGTGCCCGGCCTGGCCTAGGACCAACACAGCTCAGATTGATCAAGGCGCACACCAAGGCCCAGATCCTCGAGCAGCTGCGCATTCCGGTGGCGGTCATTTCCAGCACCATCTTCCCGTCGCTCGTGCTGCTGTTCTTCATCGTCCCGCAGCAGGACGTCGCGTCCATGCCCGCTTTCGCGCTGCAGTCGATCGCCCAGCTGGCCATGTTCGGCGTCATGAGCGCGTTCCTGTTCGGTTATGGAATCGGCGTTGCGGAGGACCGGGCCAGCCCCTGGACCACCTACCTGCGCACCCTGCCTGTCGGGCCGTTGCCCGGCACCGTGGCCAGAGCCGTGACGGCGATGATGTTCTCCTTCTTCGCCCTGATTCCGCTACTGATCCTCGGCGCGGTGCTGACCTCGGCACCGGAACCCTTCGTCAGCGGCGACCTGTCCTGGTGGCGGATTCCGCTGACCATCGCCGTCGTCCTGCTTTGCGGGCTGCCGTTCCTGGCGATGGGACTGGCGATCGGCTACCTGTGCACCTCGAAGGTGGCCATCGCCGTCACCCAGGTACTGTTCTTCCCGATGGCGTTCGCGGGCGGCATGATGCTCCCGCCGATGATGTTCCCCGGCTGGCTCAACACCATTTCGTTGCTGTTGCCATCGCGTGCGGCCCGGGATCTGGCGGTCGAGTCGCTTAGCGGTTCGGGCATCAGTTCCTCCAGCGTCCTGGTAATCGTTGCCTGGATCGCCCTTCTGGGCGGGCTCGCGTTGTGGGCCAACCGTCGGGATCAGGGCCGGCGCTTCCGGTAATTCAAACATAACGACGACGGCGGCAGCCGGCCGCCAGGAGAGGAACCGATGGTGAGTATCACCGTGGATACTGCCGCACAGGAACAGAGCCGCATCATGCGCCGCCGCGGAGCCGTCATTCTTGCGATGTTCGCGGTCCTGTGGGCCGCCGTCGGCGCCTCCGGGCTCACGACGGGGCCGGCCGGAGTGGTGCGGATCGCCGCCATCGTTCCCAGCGCCGCCATCGTGCTGCTGGCACATCGCCCGGGCAGTGCGGAGATGCCCGAACGGAAGCGGTACCAGCCGCAGGGCTGGTACCGCCACGTCGGCATCGTGAACCTGGTTCAGGCTGCGGCCATTGCCGTGACCGTGCTGGGCTTCATCGCGGCCGACGTGCCGCAGCTGGTTCCGCCGGTGGTGTGCCTGATCGTCGGTCTGCATTTTCTTCCGCTGGCGCGTCTGTTCGACCAACCGCAGTACCGGTGGACCGGCGTCGGGTTGTTGGGTGCCTCAGTTGCCGGACTGCTCATCCTCGCGGGTGGCCCCGGCGCCGAGGCGTCCCGGATCGTCGTCGGCTTCGCCGCCGCTAGTACCTTGTGGGCGACGTCGTTCCGGCTCGCCATGCGCAGCTGAGTGGCGCGGGCTTCTTGCGTGAGTGGCGCGGGCCTACTTGCGGCCCTGGTTCGCCACGGCCTGGACTGCCTCGGCAGCGGCCTCGGGATCCAGGTATGTACCGCCAGCCTTGAGCGGCTTCATATCCTCATCCAGATCATAGACCAGCGGAATACCGGTGGGAATGTTCAGACCCGGAATGTCCTCGTCGCTGATGCCGTCCAGGTGCTTGACCAGGGCGCGCAGCGAGTTGCCATGCGCGGTGATCAGGACAGTCTTGCCGCTCTTGATGTCCGGAACGATCTCCTCTTTCCAGTACGGCAGGAACCGCTCCAGGACGTCCTTGAGGCATTCGGTGCGGGGCAGGTCATCGCCGAGATCGGCATACCGGGGGTCCCCGGCCTGGGAAAATTCGCTGTCGTCTTCCAGCGGCGGCGGCGGCGTATCGTAGGAGCGGCGCCATTCCATGAACTGCTCTTCGCCGTACTTCTCCAGGGTTTCAGCCTTGTCCTTACCCTGCAGAGCGCCGTAATGCCGCTCGTTCAGCCGCCAGTCCCGCTTCACATCGATCCAGGTCCGGTCCGCCGCTTCCAACGCGAGGTCGGCCGTGACCGTGGCACGCTTCTGCCTGGACGTATAGAGAATGTCAGGCAGTACGTCATGCTCGACGATGAGCTCGCCGCCGCGGATCGCCTCTTTGCGGCCCTTCTCCGTGAGGGGCACGTCGACCCAGCCGGTGAAGAGGTTCTTTTCATTCCAGGTGCTCTGACCGTGCCGGAGCAGAATGAGCTTGTAAGGTGCGGAAGAATTCGACATGATCCCAGTCTGCCGTATCCGCCGGACCGATAAAACTCCGGTCCCGTTACATTTCGCGGCCTATCGGTCCCAATACATTCCGCCGCCTGCCTAAGCCGCGCAAACGCCCAGAACGCGGCGGAGCGGCGAAAACGTAGGTGGCCAACACCGTTTCGCCGGTAAGAACCGCTTTCGGCGAACTACTGCACAGCTGGGAGCGGTTTACCAGGGACCGTACGGCCCGGAGTTCCGGTTTCCGCCCCTGCGCGCGTCCTTCAGGGCAGGCCGGACATCGGCAAGGTAGATAGCCGAGGCCGTGACGGCAATCAACTGTAGGAAAATCGGACCGCCCAAGCCAATCGGCGGCGGAATACAGATGAATCCGATGGCGGCCGAACCAGCCGTGATTCCCAGCCAGAACCCTTTGGTCTTCTTGAACGCCCGCTCAAACTCGACCGGCTTGGCCCGAACGCAGTCAATCAGCGCCCAGATCTGGATGCCGAAGGCGACCACGGCAAGGGCAAGAAACAGCCAGGTTTGCACAGTAGGAATGATGTTCACGCATCAAGCCTAACCGCTCCACCGCCCCAATATCCGTTACAAAGCCTCCAAAGCCTGCACCAGATCCGCCCACAAATCCTCCACGTGCTCGATACCGACGCTCATCCGGATCAGGCTCTCGGGTACGGACGCGGGCTCATTGGTGTGCCGCCGTCGTCGTTCAATCAGCGACTCAACCCCGCCCAGCGACGTCGCCGGCATCCATAACTGCAACCGCTCAACCAGCGCGTCTGCCGCAGCCGCTCCCCCAGCCATTTCAATCGCGACGATCGAACCGAAACCGTCCATCTGCGCCTTCGCCCGCGCGTGCCCGGGATCATTCGACAGCCCGGGATAACGGACAGCACTGACCTGTTGCTGCTCGAGCAACCGGTTCGCCAGCACGGCGGCGCTGGCCTGCGAGCGCTCGATCCGCAGCGCAAGAGTCCGCAGCCCGCGCAGCGCCAGCCACACCTCAAACGGCCCCGCAATGGAGCCGTGCTTGGACCGATGCGTCAACAACGTGGCCCGCAGGTCGGGATCGGAAGTGACCAACGCCCCCAGCACGACGTCGGAATGGCCGGCAAGGTACTTGGTCACCGAATGAAGTACGACGTCGGCCCCCAGGTTCAGAGGTTGCTGCACCAGCGGCGTCGAGAAAGTGTTGTCGGCGACCACCAGGGCACCAACTTCATGCGCGGCGTCCGTCACGGCCCGGAAGTCCGCGACCTCGAGCATCGGGTTCGTAGGGCTTTCCACCCAGAGCATGCTGGCGGAACCCGCCGCGCCATCGCCCCGCAACTGGGCAAGGACGGCATCCGTGTCGGCGATGTTCACCAGACGCAAGGTGAAGGCGCCGTGCTCCGCCATGTCTTCCGCCAGCGCAACAGTTCCGCCGTAGCTGTGGTCAGGCATGACGACGACGCCGCCGGCCGGCACCAACGACAGCGCCGACGCCGCGGCGCCCAGACCGGAGCTGTAGACGAGACCCGGTTCTGCCGCGCCTTCAAGTTCGGCGAGCGCTTCCTCGAAGGGCTCCCAGGAAGGATTGGAGTAGCGGGCGTAGCCGCGGTCGCCGGCCGTTACTGGCCCACGGCCGAAGTATGTGGAGGACAAGACGACCGGTGGATTAACCGGGGCTCCGTTCTCGCGCGGCGGACGACCGGCCGCCACTGCCACCGTCTCGGGACGCAGATCGGCGGGACGGGCGGACGCGGCGGACTCACTGGAATTCATGCAGTCAGCGTAGTACCGGAGCGGGTTCCGGAGGAAAACGTGTCGGCAATTATCGGTAGGCTGGGAACGTGAGTATAGAGAGCCGACACGAAGGCGCCGGCCCCGCGCAGCGGCGCGGCCTTTTTATTGCCCTCGAAGGCGGAGACGGGGCGGGAAAATCCACCCAGCAGGGGCTATTGGCCGAACGACTCCGCGCCTCGGGGCTGACGGTCATGACCACACGGGAGCCTGGTGGAACACCGATCGGCGAAAAACTGCGGAGCCTGGTGCTGGACCATGGCCATGGCGAAATCGACGCCCGCACCGAAGCCCTGATCTTCGCGGCCTCCCGCGCCGCCCACGCCGAGCAGGTCCTGCGGCCGGCCCTCACCCGCGGCGAAATCGTCATTACTGACCGTTATATTGACTCCTCTGTCGCCTATCAGGGCGGCGGACGGGCCCTGGGCACCGGCACCATCCGCGACCTGAATGCCTGGGCCACCGCGGAACTCTGGCCGGATCTGACCGTCGTGCTCGATATTGAACCAGCGGACGGGCGCGGCCGCCGTACGGCCGGAATCGCGGTGGAAGACCGGCTGGAATCCGAACCGGACGACTTCCACGGCACCATCCGTGATACCTTCCTGGAACTTGCCGCCGCGGCGCCGGAACGTTATCTGGTGCTGAACGCCGCACTGCCTGTCCGGGAACTGACGGACGCAATTGGAACCCGCGTCGAGGAACTGCTCGTCCGCCTGCCGGTGGGGAGCCGCGAACCATGAGCGTCTGGGACGACCTGCCCGGCCAGGAACCAGTCATAAAGCAACTGCGCGGCGCCGCCGAATCGCAATGGCCAACGCACGCCTGGTTGTTCACCGGCCCGCCTGGTTCGGGCCGCTCCAATGCGGCCCGGGCCTTCGCCGCCGCGCTGTTGTGCGAACAAGACCGGCTCCAGGACCGCGGCTGCGGCTCCTGCCACGCCTGCCACACCGTACTGGCGGGCACCCACGCCGACGTTACGAATGTCGCGACGGAAAAAGTCACCATCACGATCGCCGAAGTCCGCACCCTGATCACCAAGGCACAGGACCGGCCGTCCTCGGGGCGCTGGCGCGTGATCATCGTCGAGGATGCCGACCGAATGGCGGAGCGGACCACCAATGTGCTGCTCAAAGCCATTGAAGAGCCGCCGCCGCGCACCATCTGGATCCTTTGCGCGCCGAGCCCTGCCGACGTCATGGTCACGATCCGCTCGCGCTGCCGGCCGGTCAGCCTCCGCGTGCCTCCGCGTGAGGATGTCGCCGCCCTGCTGGTCCGCCGCGACGGGGCAACACCGGACCAGGCCGACTATGCCGCCCGGGTCGCGCAGAGCCATATCGGCGTCGCCCGGCGCCTGGCCCGCGACGAAGGCGCCCGCCAGCGACGGGCACAGATCGTCAGCCTGCCCTTGAACCTGAAATCGGTTTCCCAAGCGGTCATGGCCGCCGGCAAGCTCCATGAATTGGCCAATACGGAGGCCCAGTCTTCCTCGGAGCAGCGCAACGAGATGGAGAAGGCAGACCTGTTGCATGCCCTCGGCGCCCCGGAGTCCGGGACTTTGCCGCCGTCGATGCGCAGCCAGATGAAACAACTGGAGGAAGACCAGAAGCGCCGCGCCAAGCGCTCCGTCACGGACGCGCTCGACCGGGCGATGATCGATCTGACCACTTTCTTCCGCGATGTGCTGACAATCCAGCTCGGCACCGGCATGGAACTAATCAACGAACAGATTCGTGATGACTTGGAGCACTATGCCGACGGCACGACGCCGGAATCAACGTTGAGCCGGCTGGACGCCATCGCACAAACCCGCGAACGTCTGGGCACAACCAACGTCGCCCCGCTGCTGGCGCTCGAAGCCATGGCAGTAAGTCTGCTCTAATTAACACTATGCAGGAGAACAAATGGGGATAGCGCAACGCGGCCAGAGTGCGTGGAAAGCCACGGCGGCGCTGTGTTCACTGTTGTTGGTAACCGCATGCGTACCCTTTGGGCAGGATGACCCCGGCCCCAGGAAAACCGTCTCCGCTCCTGCGGAAGCCATCGCCGATGTCCCCCAGCCACTGATGGAGTTCTACTCGCAGACCATTGTTTGGGAACCATGCGAGGAAACCTTCAGCTGCGCCACCATTGAAGTGCCGATGAACTACGAAAATCCCGACGGCAAGACGCTTGAAATTGAAGCAATCCGGCTCGCGGCCTCCGGTTCGGACCCGATGGGTTCCCTGCTGATCAATCCGGGCGGACCCGGCGCGTCGGGCTACGACGCGGTACTGAATAATTCGAACGGGGTCAGCACTGAGCGGCTTCGCAGCTCCTACGACCTGGTCGGTTTCGACCCCCGCGGCGTGAAGCGCTCCAGCCCTGTCGAATGCCTCAGCGACGATGAGCGGGACAAGTTCCGCGCAGCGACGTTCGACCTCGAAACCGGGCAAGGCTTGGCCAAGGCCCGTTCCGCGGTCGCCGATTTCGCCTCACAGTGTGCCCAGCACACCGGCCAAAAGCTCGAGCACGTCGATACGGAGAGCTCGGCGCGCGATATGGATATCATCCGTGCCGTTGTCGGCGAAGACAAGCTCAATTATCTGGGCTTCTCCTACGGCTCTTCACTCGGCGCCACCTATGCGGACATTTTCCCCGCAAACGTAGGGCGGATGGTGCTCGACGGCGGCATCGACCAGACCCTGACCAGCAGTGAAATTGTGCTCGGCCAGGCAAAGGGCTTCGAGCGGACGTTGCATGCCTACGCCGAGAGCTGCCTGCAGCAGTCTTCGTGCCCGCTCAGCGGAACACCTGACGAGGCGGTCGAGCAGATCCGTTCACTGATCGAATCTGTGGAGCAGAGCCCGATGACGGCTGAAAACGGACGGACGGTCACTGCCAGCCTGTTTGTTTCGGGGTTGATCCTGCCCTTGTATAACGACCGGAACTGGCCATCACTGACCGCTGCGCTGGAAGCAGCGCTCAAGGGCAATCCCAGCCCCATGCTGCACCTTTCCGACATCAGCGCCACCCGGCAGGAAGACGGCTCTTACTCTTCCAATTCCGCCGCCGCGTTCACCTCGGTCAACTGCCTCGACTATCCGATGAATCTCGGCTTGGAAGAGATGCGCGCCAACGCCGAACAACTGGATGAGGCGTCGCCGACACTGGGACGCTTCCTCGCCTACGGCGCATTGACCTGCAATGCCTGGCCCTACGACGCGGAGGACGGCCCCTCTCCCGTGGACGCCAGCGGCGCCAACCCGATCGTCGTCGTCGGTACCACCGGAGATCCGGCTACACCTTACGACTGGTCCGTGGCCCTCGCCGAACAGCTGGAATCCGGAGTCCTGGTCTCCTGGGAAGGGCAGGGACACACCGCCTACGGCCGGTCCAACGACTGCATCGCCAATGCCGTTGACGACTACTTCATCGAAGGAACTGTCCCCGACGACGGAACCCGCTGCTGAGCCCTCGTCCGGCCAACTCGAAAGTAGCTCCCGTGCTCTGCTAGAGTTATTTCTTGCGTATTCGCCCGGAAAAACACCGGCGTCCGCATGCCTCCTTAGCTCAGTTGGTAGAGCGTCTCACTCGTAATGAGAAGGTCGCCGGTTCGATTCCGGCAGGAGGCCCTGATTCGAAATTTGTCACTGCCGTGGTTCATCGATCTTAAACCGCAAATGCCTTATGAAGTGCCTTTACCTGGCCCATCCAGAATTCGTCGCGGTCGTCCCCCGGCTTGAGCCAACCCTTGTCCTTCGCCAGTTTGTAGAAGCCTGTCGCGGGCGCACTGCCGCCCTTCTGCGTGACCAACGCTGACATCATTAGCCCGGGCCGCTCCTCCTGATCACGATCCACAATAATTCCCAACAGCCTGCCTATTTCCCCCCTCCCCCGCTCGGTATCAAAGTCGAACCCGGGCAAGCCTGTCTCCTCCCGCAGAAATTTATTCATAGCGGTATAGTCGCTCAGTGTTTGGCTGCGCGCCACGTCCTTGAGGAATTCATAACCGGCAGATACCAAGGGCTCCCAGTCCAAATCGTCGTTACGCATATTTCTCCTTTGCTAACCGCTACAGATGACCTTTGACGACCGCGATGGGCAGATGTACGTCCCGACTCACTGCTCCGCCGATGATCGTTCATCGATCCGTTCCGGCAAACCGTAGTGGGGAAAGGTCTCCGGGTAGAGGAAATTGTGGTGCCCAACTATTCCGTCGTCGCGGGCTTCGATGATCTGAAGAGCGAACGGCTCCCACACTCCAGGCGCCGCTTCATGATAGGCGCCGAAGCCAGCGGTACCATTGACCGCGACCGGGATGAGGCGGCTGTCCTTGCACACAATCCCCTGCCCAAGGAACCAGGCAACGAGGTCATCAGGGCCGCTGAGCCAGAGGTTGAACGGCGGCATTGAGAGGACGACGTCGTCGCGCAGCAGGGAGACGAGGCGGGTGATGTCATACGCCTCGAAGGCCTCAACGTAATCGGCCAGCAGTTTGGCGTGCTGTGGGTCGGCCGTCGGTGTCAGCCCTGCGCCGCGGCGGGCAGCGAGGGTGGTCCGGGCGCGCTGCAGGGCGCTGTTGACGGAGGCGACGGTCAGATCGAGCAAGGACGCGGCTTCACTCGCCTTCCACGCCAAAACCTCGCACAGAATCAGAACCGAACGCTGCAGCGGCGGCAAGTGCTGCAACGCGGCTACGAACGCCAGCCGGATTGATTCCCGCGCCGTCGCGACCATGGCTGGATCTGCGGTGAGGTCGATGACTGCTTCGTCGGCGATGGGTTGAACGAACACGCTCTCATGGGCCGGTGCGCCGAGAACGACGTCGGCAGTCGCCGTCGACGGTCCCATCTCCATGGGAAGGGCCCTGCGTTGGGGGCTGCGCACCATATCGATGCAGACATTGTGCGCGATCTTGAACAGCCACGTTCTGGTCGAGGAACGCCGTTCGAACTGGTCCTGGCTGTTCCAGGCTTTAACCATCGTCTCCTGGACTGCGTCCTCTGCCTCGAAAGCCGATCCCAGCATCCGATAGCAGTACCCCATCAGGTCTTTGCGCGAGCTTTCGAGAAGTTGCTCTAAATCGTCGGAGTTGGACTTGGTTTGCTCCGGATCGGTCAACGGCTGCATGGCATTGAGCCTAATCACGGCCGAGAGGGATTGGTAGGAAACGGCCGAAGATTTTTTCATCCTGGCCGATGATTTTTCGGACCCAGGATCGTCTACAGGAGGTAAGCGCGCCAAACCGGCCGCACAGCAAACCAGGAGAACATCATGCCAACGAATGTCTTCATCAACCTCCCCGTCAGCAACCTGGAGAAGTCGAAGGAGTTCTATACCAGCTTCGGTTGGAAGCTGAACCCGGCATTCAGCAACGACGACGCCGGCGCCATCTCCATCAGCGACACGATCCACATCATGATTCTCACTCATGAGCATTACGGGCAATTCATCGACAAGCCGATTGCCGACACCTCCACGACCTCGGCCGTCATTAACGCGGTCAGCGTCGATTCCACCGACGAAATCGACGTTCTGGTCGACAAGGCAGTAGCGGCCGGCGCCAAGGAGGGAGCGCCGCAGGACTATGGCTTCATGCGGTCACGCGCTTTTGCCGATCCGGATGGTCACCAGTGGGAAGTCATGTGGATGGATCCAATCGCGGAAACCGGGGACTGGGCAGCTGTGCAGGAGAAGTACCCGCAGACCGCAGAAGCTTAGACCCGTCCGAGGTGCCTCTCGGCGTCGTCGATACCGTCGAAAACCGCCTCCGCCCGGCGTTTTACGCTCGCCACAGCAGACGCAGCTGCAGCCGACGGGCTGTCGAGCCGCGCCATGGCGACCGCTTCCGCCGTCGTCGCCAATGCGTTTCCCGCCTTGGAGAGCGAGCGGTGTACGTCCGATAAGTAGGCGGCCTGGCTGGCAGGGACATCAAGTCCCTCACTTGGTGCGATCAGCTGCGCCTCCGCACAAACCGCCCGAACGCGTGGCAGCAGATCGGCGAGCGCATTGGCCACCGGGACGAGTTCCGCGTAGAGCTCTTCATCCTGCACGCCTTCCAGGATCTGGTGGTATCGGTCCAGGCCGCGGCGGAACCTGTCGTGGGCGCGCCGCCACACGCCCTTGCCGAGCTCGGCGTCGTCTTTGCGCCCTTGGCGGGCTGCGGCGAATAAGGCCATGGTGAAGTTGTGTTTCCGGGAGATCTGGGCGGGGTCGGGTTAGAGGTACTGCCCTGGACGGTGGTGGGTATCTTCCTCTTTCTTCTTCGAATCCGCTCGCGTCGGCTCACCGTTTTCCCCAATAACAACGCCGGGAGCAATCATGGTGCCGGGAGGCAGCTGGCGCATCTGCATGCGCTGTTCGACCTGCTGGTTCGCCATCTGCTGGGCCGCAATCGCGGTCTGGATGCCGTGGAAGAGACCTTCCAGCCAGCCGACGAGCTGCGCCTGGGCGATCCGGAGTTCCGCATCCGACGGAACTTCCTCGTCGGAGAAGGGAAGGTTGAGGCGGTGCAGTTCGCTGACCAGTTCCGGGGCGAGGCCATCTTCAAGTTCCTTGACCGACCGGCCGTGGATTTCGACCAGCCGTTCGCGCGCCTTTTCGTCCAATGGTGCGCTGCGGACTTCCTCCAGCAGCTGCCGGATCATCGTTCCGATCCGCATGACCTTGGCCGGCTCGTCCACTAGTTCGTTCAGCTTGGGAGCCCTGCCCCGGCGCTGCTCCGGTTCCCCGCCGTCGTCGCTTGTGCCCGCCTCTGCGTCCTGGGTCGTAAACTCCTCGACGGACCCTTCGGCGATCACTTCGGCAGCGTCGGCCAGCGGATCGCCGCCGGTGTTCTTCGCGGCGTCGTCCGGATTGGGCCGGGCAGTAGGACCAGAGGCGCGATCTTCAGTCATCTTGTCATGTTCTCATGTTCGCCCACGGTGCTGTCAGGGAGAACGTAATGAATTAACCGGACGCTGATTAGACCGTGAGTAGGACCTTGCCCGTGTGCGAACCCGAGTCGAAGTATTCGTGCGCGGCGGCGGCGTCGGCCAGGGGGAACGTCCTGTCCACCTGCGGCCGGACCTTCCCGGACCGGACCAGCGGCCAAACATGTTCACCAACCGCCCGCATAATCGTGGTCTTCTCTGCGATGGGACGGGCACGCAGGGTAGTACCCAGGACGGCGGCCCGCTTGCGCATCAAGGTTCCAAGGTTGAGCTCAGCTTTCGCCCCGCCTTGCAGGCCGATGACGACCAGCCGTCCGGAGACCGCGAGTGCCTCCACATTCTGTTCCAGATACTTGGCGCCGACGACGTCGAGAATCACATCCGCACCCCGGCCGTCAGTGGCGTTCTTGATCTCCTCCACAAAGTCCTGTTCGTGATAATTGATCAACACCTCGGCGCCGAGGATGGCGGCGACCTCGAGCTTCTCACGGGAACCGGCCGTCACGGCTGCCCGGGCGTCAAACGCCTTGACAAGCTGAACGGCCATGGTGCCGATTCCGCCGGCCCCGCCGTGGATCAACACGGTATCTCCGGCACGGACTCCGGCGGCCATAAAGAGATTCGAAAACACTGTGGCCGCCACCTCTGGCAAGGCCGCCGCCGTCGTCAGATCCATACCTTCCGGCACCGGCAGCACCTGCCCGGCGGGCGCCACCACCTGCTCCGCGTAGCCGCCTCCGGCCAGAAGAGCGACGACGGCGTCCCCCACGGACAACTCGCCCTCCACATCGGGCCCAAGTGCGGCCACCCTGCCGGAGACCTCCAGCCCGGGTACTTCAGAAATGCCATCCGGCGGCGGATACAAACCCTTGCGCTGCTGCACGTCGGCGCGGTTCAGACCGGCTGCGGTGACGTCGATGAGCACTTCGCCCGGCCCGGGTTCGGGGGCCTCGGCCTCCCGCACCTCCAGCACCTCCGGGCCTCCGGGTTCGCGGACGTAGATTGCCTTCATGAATGGCACCTCCTGGACGTCGCGAGCGGTGGTGCCGCGGCGTCGTCGTTCCTTGCAGCGTTTATTGGGTTCTTGGTTTATTGGGTTTTGTCTGTCACTGGCAGTTCATGCCAGACTACTATGGGGAAGGTTGTCCGAGCGGCCGATGGAGCTGGTCTTGAAAACCAGTGGGCGGTTACCCCGTCTCGTGGGTTCGAATCCCACACCTTCCGCGAAAACCCGGTCTGGTGATCTCCAGACCGGGTATTTTTTATGCCTGGAACCGCTCGCCGTACGCTGCCGGCACGTTGCCTCAGCCGGGCTGAACGCATAGTCTCGCATCATCTTCCGTCACCGCTAGGAGCCTGCAATGCCTGAACGTAATTCCACGCCGCCCGGCGCACCGTGCTGGATCGATCTGGCCAGTTCGGACCCGGGCAAGTCCAGGGATTTCTATTGCAGCCTCTTCGGTTGGAGCGCCAAGGAAAGTGGCCTGGTATACGGCGGGTACGAGATGTTCTTCGCCGGCGACCGGCCTATTGCGGGCATGGCCCCAAAGAGTCCGGGATCAGAGGATCCCGATGGCTGGTCCACGTATCTGGCCACAGATGATGCCAAGGCCACGGCCGCAGCCGCCGAGGCCAACGACGGCAAAGTGCTGTTGGCACCCTTGCAGATCGCAGACCAGGGCACGATGACGATCTTGTGTGACGCCGGAGGAGCCGCCATTGGCGCATGGCAGGCCGCCGCGCACGAAGGTTTTGGATTGGTTGGCGAAGCAGGCGCTCCCGTATGGCATGAGCTCTCCACCCGCGACTACGAAAAGTCGGTCAAGTTCTACGAGACGGTCTTCGGCTGGAACACCGATGTGATGAGCGATTCGGACGAGTTCCGCTACACGACGCTGGGCAGCGGAGACGACGCGAAGGCCGGAATATTCGACGCCGGCTCGGTCCTCCCCAAGGGCGTCCCGGCGAGCTGGCAACTGTATCTGGGCGTGGACGACGTCGATGCCGCCGTTGAAAAAGTCCAGAAGCTCGGCGGAACCATTCAACGTCCCGCTTGGGACAGCGACTACGGGCGGATGGCACAAGTGACCGATTCCACCGGAGCGGTGTTCGTCCTCTCCTCCGTATAACCCACCGAACCAATGTCGTTGTGGGACGTGGAGGTTCTGGACCTGCGATCGGAGATCAAGGCCGAACGCCGCCAATTGCTCGACTTGCTATGTGGACTCCCGCCCGGCGATTGGTACGCCCCGACGGCAGCGGCCGGCTGGAACGTCAAAGCGGTGGCGCTGCACCTTCTCGACGACGATTTGGGATGGTTGTCGCGCGGCCGTGACCGGGACCTGAGCGGGAACCTTGACATGGGCAAGTATCCGGCTTTCGTCGACGCCCTCGCGGCTAAGAACCAGCGTTGGATCGATGGTGCGGCCGGGCTGAGCCTCCGGGTGATCGTGGACTTGCTGGAATGGCCCGGCCATCAGATGGACGGTTACTATGCCGCCATCGACCTCAGTGCCCCGGGCGGTGTGGTCTGGGCCAGCGACGGCGATGTTCCGCAGTGGTTTGATATCGCGCAGGACTTCACCGAGCGGTGGGTACACCAAATGCAGATCCGGGAAGCCGTAAACCGGGTGGAGGGGTTTGCTGAACGGCACTATGCCGCCGTGCTGAACACTTTCATCTGGGCACTGCCGCATCAGTTCAAGCCGGCAGCTATCGAAGGCGCGTGCATCAATATTGACTATGGCCTGACCGACACGTGGCATCTAATCAGTGATGGCTCGGGCAATTGGACCCTCCATCCCGGCTTCAGCGAGGATCCCGTCACCGCATTGTCAACGGACCCCGACACGGCGTGGAGGATATTGACCGGGGCAGCCTACGATCGAGCCCGGGTTGACGTATCGGGGAACGCGCAACTCGCGGAAGGACTTTTCAACGTGCGCGGAATCATCGTCTAAGAAGTCCCTCGTTTCACCCTTCAATAGTTCTGCTGGTGCTTGCCGGACTGCAACCGCTCGTTTACTCAATTCTGGTTCTCTCGGTATGTGCTGACGTTTTTGTCGGACCCATCGCGTACGTTCTTAAGTGCGATGGACCACTACCCCCTGTGGTGCATATCACTCGCGGCTTCGTTATGGCCGCTCAAAGGAGAGTAATAACGGATGAGTAATTCGTCATGGAAGGCTGCGCTCGGAGCGGCGCTATCGGTGGGGCTCATTGCCTCGCCGGTGTCCGCGCTCCCGGCGCTGGCCGAAGAGCCGGTGATCCCGGCCGGTGCCGCTGAGGGAAGCGGCGTCATTATCAATGAGGCGTACACCAACGCCGGCAGCTCCAATGCTGTCTTCACCAACAAGTTCGTCGAGCTATACAACCCGACGGACGAACCCGTGTCGTTGGAGGGCTGGTCCATTCAGTACCGGTCGGCTGGCGGCACCGATGCACCTGGCCAGATTATCCCTCTGGACGGCAGCATCGCACCAGACAGCCACTACCTCGTCCAGGGCAGCGCCAACGGAGGAGAGAACGCAGAAGGCGCTCCGTTGCCGGCGGCCGACGTCGTCAACAATGCGTTGAACGTCAGCGGCACTCAGGGCACCATCATCCTCGCCAGGACGGACAGCGCGCTTGATCCGCTGGCCACAGGATCGGTTGGCGGAGATGTACGGGTTGCCGATCTGCTGGGCTATGGCGGAACCAATACGTTCGAAACAGCGGCCGCCCCATCGCCGTCGAGCAATTCAGACCCTAAGTCCATCAACCGCACGGATTTTGTGGACACCGACGACAACTCGGCGGACTTCACTCTCAAGGCAGCGGTGACTCCAACGAACGCCGCGGGTGAAACCGGTGTTCCGGCAGAAGAAGAACCTCCGGTTGAGCCGGAGCCAGCAGGTCAAAAGACCATTGCCGAAATCCAGGGCTCCGGTCCGGCCAGTCCCCTGAACGGCAAGACTGTCACCACGCAAGGAAAGGTGACCGCGGTCTACCCGACCGGTGGCTTCAACGGCTACTACATCCAGACTCCCGGAACCGGCGGAGCGATTGACCTGGGCACCCATACCACCTCCCACGGTGTGTTCGTCTTCTCCCCGGCCACGGTCGACGAGGTGCAAATCGGCGATTTCGTCGAAGTGAACGGTCTCGTGAAGGAATACTTCGACCTGACGGAAATTGACGTTTCCGCCGGAGGACTCACCCAGCTGGATGCCGCGGCCGAAGAGGTCAAGGCTGCAACGGTTGGGCTGCCGGCCGGCGATGCGAAGCGCGAATCCCTCGAGGGCATGCTGCTCGCTCCGCAAGGCGATTTCACCATCACGGATAACTACTCACTGAACCATTACGGTGAAATCGGGCTGGCTGCCGGGACATCTCCGTTGGTCCAGCCGACGGCAGTAGCACCCGTCGGCAGTGAGGAAATCGCGGACGTCGAGGCAAGCAATGCGGCGCGGTCAGTGACACTCGACGACGGCGCCAGCACCAACTTCTTCTCCCAGCAGGACCAGCCACTGCCCTACCTGACACTGGAGGAACCGGCGCGCGTCGGCTCCCCCGTGAACTTTGAGACGAATGTCGTTTTCGACTACCGGTTTGGTGCCTGGAAATTCCAGCCGTTGACTGGACTGACCCCAACAAATTCGGAAACGGTTCAGCCTGTCAGCTTCGAAAACACGCGGACCGCGGCCCCGGAACCGGTTGGCGGCGACATCACGCTCGCTTCCTTCAACGTCCTGAACTACTTCAGCACCACCGGGGATGAACTGACCGGTTGCGAGTACTACACGGACCGCAACGGGAACCCGATTGCTGTCCGCGGAGGCTGCGAAGCCCGCGGTGCGGCGAATGAGGAGAATCTGCAGCGGCAGCAGGATAAGATCGTCTCCGCGATCAATTCCCTCGATGCCGACGTCGTTTCGCTGGCGGAAATAGAAAACTCGGCCGTGTTCGGTAAAGACCGCGACGAGGCTCTGGCGAATCTGGTGGCGGCACTCAACTCCGCCGCCGGGGACGTGTGGGAGTATGTCGGGTCCCCCGCGGAGACGCCCATCAATGAGGACGTCATCCGTACGGCTTTCATATACAAGAAGGCTGCCGTCGAAACCGTTGGGGAATCGCAGATCCTGCTGGGCAGCGAGGCATTCTCGAACGCCCGCGAGCCTCTGGCGCAGGCATTCAAGACCGCCGGCGGACCTGCCGATTCAACATTTGTCGCCATTGCCAACCACTTCAAGTCCAAAGGCTCGGACCCGGATGATGGAGGGCCGAACGCCGACAAGGGCGACGGCGCAGGCGCCTGGAATGCCGCCCGCACCGCACAGGCCGAGGCACTGGTCGACTTTGCCAACAATGTGAAGGCCCAAATCGGTACTGAGCTGGTTTTCCTGATGGGTGACTTCAACTCGTACAGGATGGAAGACCCGATCGAGGTTCTGCGCGACGCCGGCTATGTGAACCAGGGCGCGAAGACGGGCGAGCACACATACGCCTACGGTGGCGCAGTGGGCTCCCTCGACTATATCTTCGCCTCCGGCGCAGCCGATGCCACGGTCACGGGCGCGGATATCTGGAATATTAACTCCGTGGAGTCGGTGGCGCTGGAGTACAGCCGCTACAACTACAACATCACGGACTACTACGCTTCCGATGCCTACCGCTCCAGCGATCACGACCCCATTTTGGTGGGGTTGGACCTGGCCGGCACCGGCGCGGAAGCAGGAACCACTGAGCTCAACATTCTCGGTATCAACGACTTCCACGGGCGGATTGACGAAAACACCGTCAATTTCGCCGGGACCGTCGAAGAACTCAAGGCCGCGGCACTGGAGGGTCAGACGGCCTTCATCTCCGCCGGAGACAATATCGGTGCTTCACTGTTTGCCTCCTCGGAGCAGGGCGACGTTCCCACCATTGAGGTTTTGAACGCTCTGGGCCTCAAGGCATCCACGGTTGGCAACCATGAGTTCGACAAAGGCTGGGCAGACCTCCGGGACCGCGTCAGTGAACTGGCGGACTTCCCTTACCTCGGCGCAAACGTCTACGCAGCCGGAACTCAGGATCCGGTGCTGGACGAGTACCAGATCATCGACCTCAACGGGGTTCAGGTTGCTGTGATCGGAGCGGTCACGCAGGAAACTCCTTCCCTGGTTTCGCCGAACGGCATTTCCATGCTGGAGTTCGGCGATCCGGTTGAGGCAGTGAACCGCGTGGCGCAGGAAATCGAGGCTGCAGGTTTGGCCGATGTCATCGTCGCTGCGTACCACGAAGGCGCCAGTGCCGGAACACTGGCCGGTTCAACGCTGGAGGAAGAAGTCGCCGCCGGCGGCGTTTTTGCCAGCATCGTCACTGAGACGAGTCCACTCGTCGACGCGATGTTCACCGGTCACACGCACAAGCAGTACGCCTGGGATGCTCCCGTTCCCGGAGAGCCTGGCGAAACCCGGCCCATCGTGCAGACCGGAAGCTACGGGGAGTTTATCGGCCAGATCGAGCTCACCGTCGATACAGCCACGGGCGAGGTAACGGCCTACGAAGCGAGGAACGTTGCCCAAACGGAAAGACCAGCCGAGGAACTGACCGCAACCTACCCGGCGGTTGCCGAGGTCGACAGGATCGTAGACGCTGCACTGGAACAGGCGGAAATCATCGGCTCCCGGCCGGTCGGCTCGGTGACGGCGGACATTACGACGGCGTTCTCCGGACCCGAGGGCGACCGTACCCGTGATGACCGGGGTTCCGAATCGGCGCTTGGCCACCTCGTAGCGGATGCGTTGCTCGAAACACTCAGTCCAGACCAGTTGGGAGGAGCCGAGATCGGCGTCACCAACCCCGGCGGCCTGCGGGCGGAGCTGTGCGACAGCGAAGCCGGTGTGCCATCCCCGGAGGGCGATCTCTGCGACGGCAATTCCGACGGTGTCATCACCTTCATGGAAGCCAATAATGTCCTGCCGTTCGTCAATAATCTGTGGACCACCACGCTCACCGGCGCACAGCTAAAGACGATGCTGGAACAGCAATGGCAGCCTGAAACTGCCTCACGGCCGTTCCTGGCACTTGGACTGTCCGAGAATGTGTCCTACACCTACGACCCAGACCGGGCGCAGGGAGACCGCATTCTGTCGGTCACCGTTAATGGTGAACCGCTGGATCCCCAGCGCGGCTACCGAATCGGAACGTTCAGCTTCCTGGCTCAGGGAGGGGACAACTTCACCGTGTTTACTGAAGGAACCGATACCACGGACTCGGGTCTGGTCGACAGGGAGGCGTGGATCGCCTACCTCGAGGCGAACAGCCCGGTCTCCCCGGACTTCTCCCGCCGCGGGGTAGTTGTCCAGAATGCGCCGGAGTCCATACAGGCGGGTCAGGAAGTGAGCTTCGATGTATCGAAGCTCGACCTGGCCTCGCTCGGGGCACCGGACCTCACGGAGCTCGTGATTGAACACGTTCCGGCATCAGGGGAGCCAAGCCTGGTGGGTACCTACCCTGTCGTTGATGGTGCCGCTACCGTCACCTTCACCGCAACAGCGGAGATGGCGGAAGGTTACTTTACGGCTTCCACGCCGGTCAGCGGGACCACGGTGCGGTTGCCGTTGACAGTCTCGGCGGCCGACGCCGCGGACTGCCGGGAACCCGGCAAACCGGAGCAGGAGGAGCCAGGCAAGCCCCTGCCGATCTGCAAACCGGTCCACCCCGGAAAGCCAGGGTCCTCAGTTGGTCCTTGGCCGGGCAACGGCAAGCCAGACCAGCCCGGCAAACCGGGCAAGGGCGGTCATGCCGGGCAGCCTTGGTCAGCCACCGGTATTGGACAACTGATCAACCAGTAATCCGTTCGTCACCGGTCTTTGATGGTGCCCGCTCTCCTTCCGGAGGGCGGGCACTACTTGGTTGTGCCGGCTACTGCCGGTCGGCCAGCACCCGTCCGCGAATGCCTGCATCAGGGCTGGGGTGTTCGGCATCCAGCATCCTGTGAACGATGTCCGACGCAATATCGTTTGCATCTTTTAGAGTCCTGGCCCCGGATTCCAGGTCCCCGCCTGCCTGCGCCGCGATGGCGGTGCCCCACTGTACCGAGGAGAGCTGCAGTCCCAGGGCGTAAACACCCTCATTGACGTGCCCGTTCTTCATCCGCAGCCGGTACGGAGGAGCGGTGACGTCAAGCCCGCTGCCCGGCACCGGTGCATCTTCCATGGAGACCATCATCTTCGGCCTTGCGAAACCGTCCTCAAGCATCTGCGACAACAGTGGCGAAACATTCCGCTGCACGTGATTCGCAGGCATCATCGCCTCCAGCATGTGGGCGGCAGTGACCCCGCCACCCTTCACCCACGGTGAGCCGGCGCTGAACAAGCCGGTCTTTTCATCGACCTGGAACTTGGGGTCCGGTCCAAGAAAATGCACGACGCCGGCCCGTGCCAGCGCGGCAAGCTGCTCAATGCGTACGGCCGGCGGGCCGCTGGCAAGACCCTCCACAAAGGACTCGAACCAGCCCCGCAGCTCGCTGAGCCAGGAAGCATCGGTGAGACCGCCGTCGGCGACGATCTTTTTGATCACAGACCGCCCTGCATTAAGCGCACCAATGGCCATCTTCAGTGGGTCGTCCTCGCCGGCTGCCGATCCCCTGGCATCGGCCTCCAGGTAATCAAGAACGGAATCGTCATACTCGCGGTGACTGGCAAACGTGCGGCGTGCGAAGGGATGCGCCAGTTTCCTGATCTGCAACTGGTGCTCCGGGGAAACATGTTCGGCCGTGAGCCGGTCGACCCGGTGGTCCCATGGCTCGGCACCGTGCAGGATGTGCTCTGTAAGAACTGCATTCAGGTGCTCCAGAAACTCTTCGCTCCCTTGCTGGAAGGCCGACGGCGTCACCCGGGCCAGGGTTTTGTAATACGCCCAAAGTGCATCCCGGTGCAGCAGCGGCCAGAGGTCGTGGTCGAATGCCGGCTGGACTCCCGCCGCAGCGAACCGGCCCGCGCGTTCGGCCGTGCAGAAGCGCAGCTCCACGCTGGCGGGAATATAGGTCTGAAGCTCCGCTTTCGCCCGGTAGGGAGTACCCCTTCGGGAGGCTGCGTAGAGGATGGGTTCGGAGCCGGAGGGCTTGTATTCCAGTGCCTTGCCCGGTCCATCGCCGCTCGGAATGAATTGTCCGCCGCGGCCGACGGTCACCTGCATCATGACGTCGAAGAAATTCAGTCCGAGTCCGCGGACGAGCACAGGTTCGTCTGCAGGGAGTCTGGACCAATCGACGTCGGCGGGCACGGCCGGCGGCCAGTATCTCAGACCATGCTTCACCGCCGCCGTCAGCAATGCCTGCTGATCCGGGCGCAGCTCTGCCGGCAGATGTCCCATCGCCAGCACCACGCTGTCGGCCGACAGGTCCAGTCCATCGTTGAGCTCGACCTCGAACCCGCCAAGCCCGTCCGGAGCGAAGCGCACAGCCTCCGCATCGTGGATGGAGAGCGTTACGTCGTCCGTCTGATATGCCGTGAGCTGGCCGAACATCCAGCGCAGGTACCGCCCGTACAACGCCCGGCTGGGGAACCCTGTCGACTCCAACCCCGCCAGCTCAGTCCGGTCCTGTTCGCTGAGTTCGACGCCGGTCAAGGAGCCGGACTTCAACCGCTCCCGCCACTGGTCGAAGGTCAGCCCCGTAACCGGCGCAGGTTCCAGCAGATCGCCCGGAGACACCGTAGGGAAGAGGGCAGGCGTGTTCATCAGGAAGAGCCGCGACTGGTTCGGACGCCACACGTGCCCGGCTCCGGGCGGGTAAGGATCGATCAAATCGATATGCAGCCTCACCGGCGTTCCCGCGTCCCGGAGGTGGCCGGCATGGGCGAGCAAACGTTCCAGAACGGAGGTGCCACGGGGCCCGGCGCCGACAATCGCCACCGTGTGTACCCGTTCTTTAGCCATTCCTATAGGGTATCCGGCGAGAATCACTGCCGGGCTCAGCCACCCACAGACCCCAAGGTACAACTTAGGATGGCTCTATGGTCTCTCATCACAACACCGGAACACCCACCGGAAGCACCCTCGGAACAGCACCTCCCGCCGTCGAACATAATCCAGCCGATGAATTTCAGTGGCTGGAGGACATTTACGGCGAGGACCAGCTCAGCTGGGTCAAGGAGCAGAACGCCCGCACCGACGACATGTTGCTCTCGGCCGAATACGAAGCGCTCGAAGGCAGCGTCCTGGAAGTGCTGGACTCGACCGACCGCATCCCCATGGTCACCAAGCGCGGCGACTTCTACTACAACTTCTGGCGGGACGAGGAGCATCCGCGCGGTCTTTGGCGTCGCACCACGTGGGAAAGCTACCAGAGCGATGCCCCAGCCTGGGATGTGCTGCTCGACGTCGACCAGTTATCCCGCGACGAGGACGTCGAATGGGTCTTCGCCGGCGCCTCGTTGCTCCGCCCCGAATTCAGCCGCGCCCTGATCTCCCTCTCCCCCGACGGCGGCGACGCCAAGGCTGTGCGCGAGTTCGACGTCGACTCCCGCAGCTTTGTGGACGGCGGGTTCAATCTTCCCAGCGCCAAGACAAACGTCAGCTGGGTGGACCAGGAAACCATCTACGTCGGCACCGATTTCGGCCCCGGCTCCATGACAACCTCCTCCTACCCACGCACCAACCGCCGGCTGCGCCGCGGACAGAGCCTGGACGAGGCGGAACTTGTCTTCGAGGTGGACGAGGACCACATGATGGCCATCCTCGTCCGTGACCTCACCCCCGGATTTGAACGCGACATCGCGATCGACATCATCGACTTTTACAACCGCCGCAGCTACCTGATGGTCGACGGCGGTTGGCAGCAGATCGACGTGCCCGAAGATGTGGACGTCGACCTGCACCGCAATTGGATCCTGTTCCGTCCGCAGACCGAATGGACCGTCGGGGACACAACCTACGTGCCAGGATCGCTGCTCGCGGCGGATCTTGAGGAGTTTCGCACCGGCGACCGGAAGCTGACCGCCCTCTTCACCCCGGACGAAAACACCGCCCTGCAGTCCTGGAGCTGGACCAAGGACCACCTGCTGCTGAACCTGCTGCGTGACGTCTCCTCCACCATCCGCGTTCTGACGCCGGGAGTGGATGGCTGGAACGAGACTGAGCTCGACGACGCCCCCACCCTGCACTCGGTGGATGCTTTCGCCGTCGACGATGAGGACGAGGCCGATGGCAATGACTACTGGCTGGTCATCACCGGCTTCCTGACTCCCACCACCCTGCACCGCGGCACCATTGGCGCAGCGGCCTCGGAAATCAAGGCCTCGCCGTCGTACTTCAACAGCGACGACTACACCGTGGAGCAGCACTTCGCCACGTCCAAGGATGGCACTCAGGTGCCGTACTTCCAGGTCAGCTCCAAAGACTTGAAGCTCGACGGCGGCAATCCCACCCTGCTCTCGGGTTACGGCGGATTCCAGATCGCCCGCACCCCGGCCTACAGCGGAGCCACCGGACGCACCTGGCTGGAACGGCGCGCTGTCCCGGACCAGGACGGTGACAGCCGCGGCGGCGTCTACGTCGTCGCCAATATCCGCGGTGGCGGCGAATACGGACCCAGCTGGCACCGGGCCGCGCTGCAGGAAAACCGGCACCGCGCCTATGAGGACTTCGCCGCCGTAGCCGAAGACCTGATTGAACGCGACGTGACGAGCCGGGCACATCTTGGCTGCGAGGGGCGCAGCAATGGCGGACTGCTGGTGGGCAACATGCTCACGCACTACCCGCACCTATTCGGCGCCGTGTCCTGCGGGGTGCCGCTGCTGGATATGCGCCGCTACACCAAACTCTCGGCCGGTTACTCGTGGATTGCCGAATACGGGGACCCCGACGACGAAGATCAGTGGGAGTTTATCCGGACCTTCTCGCCGTACCACAACCTGCGGGACGGTGTTGATTACCCCTCAACCTTCATCTTCACCGCCACCAGCGATGACCGCGTGGGCCCGGTCCAGGCGCGCAAAATGGCGGCAAGGATGGCGTCGATGGGCATTCCGCAGGTCTGGTTCTATGAGTCGCTGGAGGGCGGCCATGCCGGTGCAACGGACAACCGGCAGGCGGCCCGGCTGCACAGTGCATCGCATGAATTCCTCTGGAAGGCGACCACCGGCGGGCTCTGATTCGGCGGCGTTTTGCTCTGTGCCCCTCCGTCTGGGTAATCTTGGGGGGCTGGTTACCAGCGCTGGAGACGTGCCAGAGCGGCCGAATGGGCTTCACTGCTAATGAAGTGTGGGTCCGCCCACCGGGGGTTCAAATCCCCCCGTCTCCGCGAATGTAATGTCTCGGGACATCGGTAGAACGATGTCCCGAGACATTAGTCTTTAACGAGTCACCTGTTCAGGCGGGAAATTGCTTTTTGGTAGTTCTTCGATGGGTCGATTTTG